>NZ_CDLKIE010000133.1:0-4947 GCF_975902315.1 Kaarinaea lacus
CAGTCGGCAGTGATGAAAACGCGCATGCAACCCATTAAAAAGGTATTCGGCCGTTTCCCTCGTGTTGTACGAGATCTTGCTCGAAGTTTGAAGAAAGAAGTTAGCCTTGAGTTGCAGGGTGAAGATACGGACCTTGATAAGAACCTGGTTGAGGCTTTAGCTGATCCGCTGGTCCACCTGGTTCGCAACGCAGTTGATCATGGAATTGAATCACCCGAGGAGCGCGAGGCTAACGGTAAGTCCCGCAAGGGTACCATAATTCTAACTGCCGAGCAGGAAGGTGACCATATCCTTTTAACGATTGAAGACGACGGTAAAGGTATGGATGCAAGCAAGATCCGTCAGACAGCCATTGAAAAAGGATTGCTGGATGAGGAAATGGCTGATCGCCTGGAAGATAAGGAAAGTTACGGCCTGATCTTTCAACCTGGTTTTTCTACCAAGGAAGAAATTTCAGATGTGTCTGGCCGGGGAGTTGGAATGGACGTGGTTAAAACACGTATCGAACAGTTGAATGGCAGTGTTGATATTGATTCACGCAAAGGATATGGCAGCAAGATCATTATCAAAGTTCCGCTCACCCTGGCTATTATGCCGACGTTAATGGTGATGCTGGATGAGCAGATATTTGCTTTGCCATTGGCAAGTGTCAACGAAATATTCAATCTGGATTTAACCAGGACAAACGTCGTTGACGGACAGTTGGTGGTGATGGTCAGGAATAAAGCGTTGCCATTGTTCTATTTGCGTCACTGGTTAGTTAAAGGTGCCAACAAAGCCGAGTTGCCGAAAGAAGGGCATGTGGTTGTAGTCAGCATGGGTGTGCAGCGCATTGGTTTTGTGGTTGATCAATTGATTGGGCAGGAAGAAGTGGTAATTAAACCCCTGGGAGCCATATTGCACGGTATGAAAGGGTTGGCCGGTGCAACAATTACAGGAGATGGTCGTATCTCGCTAATTCTTGATATACCAGGGCTGATGCATATCTACGCGCGGCGATTATAGGAAGGATTGATAATAGTGTCTGTACGAGTACTTGTTGTTGATGATTCACGATTCTTTAGAAGAAGAGTCAATGAAATGTTGACTGTAGATCCTACTCTGGAAATTGTTGGGGAAGCTGCCGATGGTCAGGAAGCTGTGGATAAAGCCCTGACGCTCAAGCCTGATGTTATTACCATGGATATAGAGATGCCGGTGATGGATGGCATAACAGCCACACGAAGGATTTTGGCAGTTCACTATATTCCTATATTGATGTTTTCATCATTAACCAATGAGGGTGCTCAGGCGACTTTCGATGCACTGGACGCAGGTGCTGTTGATTACCTGCCGAAACGCTTTGAAGAATTTTCCAGTGATATGCGTGCCGCGGGTACCAAGCTTTGCGAGAAATTGCATAGCGTTGCCAGAATTCAGCGTCATCCGCGTTTCCCTAAATCGTGGGAGAAGAAAAGCCCGGCGCCAGTACAACCACGCGTCAAATCACCGGTAACGCGACCTGCAAGGCGCTCCCTGCACAATGCAAAAGTTACCGCTGCTCCACCTAGTACAGAAGAACCAAGAGTCAGAAGAGGCCAAACACCAATCGTAGCGATTGGTACTTCGACGGGTGGACCCGTTGCATTACAGAAAATTCTTTCTTCTCTTCCCGCTGATTTTTCGCCGCCGTTACTATTAGTGCAACACATGCCGGAGAGTTTCACGGGCCCGTTTGCAGAAAGACTTAATAATATGAGCCGGATCGCAGTAAAAGAAGCGGAGGATGGTGATGAGATCAGGTCTGGCCTGGCTTTGCTAGCGCCGGGTGGACAGCAAATGGAAGTAAAGACAGAGGCGGGTAAGAGTTACGTTCATGTTTATCCCGCGGTGCAGGGACAAAATTATAAACCATCTGTTGATATTACCTTTACTTCAATTGCTAACGCCATTAAGGGAAAAACACTGGCAATCGTGTTAACTGGTATGGGGGCAGACGGTTGTGAAGGCGCGCAAATACTGAAACAAATGGGTGCTCAGGTCTGGGTGCAAGATGAAGAAAGTTCGGTTGTCAATGGTATGCCTGCATCGGTTATTGATGCTGGTGCGGCAGATCATGTTTTTTCCATAGACGACATCGCGCATTATCTGGCGACAAAGGTATAGCTTAGTGGATGTGCTATCGATAATTGGCCTGTTGATTGCCTGTGTTGCAATCGTGGGAGGATTGTTGCTGGGCGGTGGTGCGCTGGAGTCTTTGCTGAATGGTCCGGCTTTGTTAATTGTATTTGGCGGAACCCTGGGTGCGGCAATGATTCAGTCACATGTTTCGGTGTTTTTGCATTCTTTAAAAATGATGTTTTGGGTATTTTTTCCACCTAAAACCGGTGCACAGGAGGTTATCAAAAAAATAATTAAATGGAGTAACATTGCCCGAAAGGAAGGGTTACTTGGATTGGAAACCATTGCGGAGACGGAACAGGACGTTTTTGCACGTAAAGGTTTGCAGTTACTGGTAGATGGCAATGAACCGGATGTGATTAAACGCGTTTTACAGGTCGAGATCAAAAGTAAAAAGGAATACAACTATCATGCAGCCTGTGTGGTTGAATCCATGGGCCGATACAGTTTGATTGTCGGCATCGTTGCCGCCGTGATTGGTTTAATGCAGGTTGGGGGTGATTTTGTTAATCCAGATTTGTTGGCTGATGGAATTGAGACAGCCCTGGTAGCGCTGGTTTACGGTTTCTGTTTTGCACAATTTATATTTGTACCTTTTGCCAACAAACTGAAATACGTTGTCAACGCTGAGGCCCGCGTTCAGGACATGTTGCTCGAAGGAGTGCTGTCCATTGCCGATGGTGAGAATCCCCGAAATATTGAAACGAAGTTACAGGGATTTGTAACGTAATATCTATAAAATACAAAGGCTTAACAGTTATCGCCTGGTATAAATTGTGCAAAAATTCAACTAAATTTCAAGAAATGTCAACTGTTTGACGATGAATGTATAGGGTTGAAATCCACTAATTCAGCAGTCTATTAAAAAGGACCGTAAGCAATGTCAGCAAATACAGCAGTGCCAGCTCAAGATAATACCATCCTTAGATGGGTTACTTTTTACCTGGATAACGAAAAATATGGCATTAATGTCATGCAGGTCCAGGAAGTTTTGCGTGTATCTGAAATTGCCCCTGTTCCGGGTGCTCCAGCGTATGTGCTGGGCATTATCAACTTGAGAGGTAATGTCGTTACCGTCATTGACACTCGCAAGCGGTTTGGACTGGAGCCTAGAGATCTGGACGACGCCGCGCGAATCGTGATTGTTGAGTCTAATGACCAGGTCGTTGGCATTATGGTGGATAGTGTGGCGGAAGTTGTCGATTTGAGAGTGTCAGAAATTGAGGCAGCGCCCAATGTTGGTACTGAAGACAGTTCGAGGTTTATTCAGGGTGTTGCGAGTCAGGAAGGTGAGCTATTGATCATTGTAGATTTGAATAAGCTGCTTACTGACGAAGAATGGGAAGAATTTACTACATCGTAAAACATAAAAGGATTAAGGAATTATATAATGAATCAGGCAGTCTTGCAGTCCACCATCAATTCCCTGTCGGTAGCAATGATTGTTATGTCAATTATTGTGCTGCTTTCGTTGACAGCTATTGCGGTAATGTATCGTCACTTTCACAAGATTACACATCAACAAGATGCAACCATTGATTCACTGCGCAAGGATCTCGGTGCATTGGGTTCCGGTGACGCGGATGTGGATAGCCGAATTGAGAAGCTGGAAAAGAAAGCAAAATTTCTGTCGCGTCGACAGTATTTATATGAAGTACGGCAAATGAAAGATAAAAATTACGAACGCGCGAAAAATATGATTAACCGTGGTGATGAAGTGAGTAAAGTTATCAAGGAATGCAAAATCACTAAAACCGAAGCAGAACTTATTTTGCTGGCGAACCGTATGAATCGTGTCGCATAGATTCAAACAGGAATCTTGCGTCGAGATCTTTACAGATAATTATCAGAGAGTAGCTAACGAAGAATACCAATACGTATTTCTCATGTCATGCCATAGTTATGATGATCCTCCAAAATGTCGAATAAGCAACTTTGGTATACAAGACGCGACCGGGAAATTCGTGGTCCTTTCCCTCCTGGATTAATTACCCGTTATATTCTGTTAGGCCGAATACTGGAATCCGACGAGCTGAGTACTGATCAAATATCCTGGCTACAGGTAACCCGGTTGCCTGACCTGATTCCGCCGGAATTGAAACTGGATCAAAGCAAACCTGAAAACAGGGAAAAACTGCAAATTGCCCGCATGCGGGAAGATGAACGAGAACTCGTAGACCGCAGGTCCAGGAATAATGCGAACATAAACAGCCAACCTGACCGTGTTCGGCGGGGCCAGGATCGACGAAGTTCCGAGTCCGATGATATGATTCGCCATCGAGAAATAAGAACACAATTACTGGAATCATTACGCCAAAAACAGAAAGAAAATTATATTTCACGCATTATTGGCATGTTGTTCCTCTTTACCGTTGTGCTATGGTTTGCATTGTCTTATGCATGAATAGTTTCACGTCACGATAAAATCGAGCGCTGTTAAATCCCTTCGTTCTGCATGCCCGCAGAGTCCAGCTTCATGTTGTTGCCTGTAGGGCCGTTTATTGTCCAAAATCCACTTTTTCCTTTTTCTATATAGAAAATAGACTGTGTTGCCTTTGTTGTGTGCAATCCAGGAAAATTCCATGTTTTGGTCGTTATTACAAAAGGGTGAATGGATTCGTGAAAAAATGTTCTAGAAAGATTCTGTCGTATAACGTTCAATCTTAATGTCGTCTGACCAATAACTCGTTGGTAAACCAGCTTTAAGTTTCAAGTGTGAAAAAAATTCTTCTGGCGTGCTTAGTGATTCCCAGACGGATGGCAAGAAAGTGCCACGATGTCTGCCCG
>NZ_CDLKIE010000134.1:0-2961 GCF_975902315.1 Kaarinaea lacus
CGCAAGCCTATGCTTATTATGAGTGGGTGGAAAATGAGGACGGTAGTAACGGCCACACTATCTACACACCCGGTAATGTACAAGCCAAGTATCATATTAATAGTACCAACTTCGAACATGGTTATCGTACACCTGACGATCGCTGGACCAACTACTGGCGTCAGGGACCTAATGGCGGACTGGGATGGGCAGGTAACGCCACAGAAACATCTGGTACCGGCGCCGCATCAATGGGCGACGAACTTGCTAACAGTGAAGCCTTCGCACAATGCCAGGTTGAAAAAGTTTACAGGCAGGTATGCCTGCAAGATCCCATCTCAAATCACAACACGGATATCGCAACCTTAACTTCAAGGTTTATGGACTCTGGTGATATGAACTACAGGATGAAAGACTTATTTGCCGAAATTGCGGCACTTTGTATGGGCAATTAACAGGAGAACCAGCAATGAGCCGCGTATTGAATATTAAAAATCGAACAGGAATAGGTTTCTGGAGAATTACAATGAATGGGCCTAGCCGCTTAACAACCTCAGTAAACAGTTACTCAACTCAGCTTCTACGATTGCTGGGCGCATGCCTCATGATCACAACATTATATGGTTGTGGTAGTGGGTCTGGTGTCGAAAACAGTCCCACTGGAACCGGATTGATGAATGATAGTTGCGACGGTGCCAGTGATGTTGAAGACTGCCGGGGATTTAGAAACCAGGTCTGGTTAGACATATTGGCTCGACCTGAACGATGCGCCGGCTGCCACGTTGAAGGTGGAAGTGGAACAGGTGCATTTGGTCAGTCCGACATTCTAATTGCCTATGAAGCGGTAAAAGCCAATAACCGCATTGACCGCAATGACCCCGTTAATTCATTTATAGTCACAAAGGTTCGCGACAACAATCACAACTGCTGGATAGAAATACCCAATACCGGCGGCCAAAAAGACTTTGCGGAATGTGGCAATCAGTTGGGAGCTGCTCTTGAAGCCTGGCTAAATCCAACCAGCGGCGGAACTAACAACCAGCCCTCCGAAGATTTGGGCAGTGTTGCATCCAGACTGGAATGGCCGAGTGTTGATACTACGCCGAGTGCGGAACAAATCGTACTGGGCAATGTATCACCTCCAGCCACACCGGGAGCAGACCAGGCCGGTTACGAAACACATGTTTATAATCCCATCGTGAGCCAGTACTGTAGCCGCTGCCATTCCGAAGATGCGCCTCAAGCACAGCGCCAGCAGCCTTACTTTGCTGATACTGATCCGGCAGCCGCTTTCAATGCGGTTGTAGAAAATCGTAAAATTGACATAAACAATCCCGCAAACTCTCGCATGTATTTACGCCTGGCTCAGGATTCCCACAACTGCTGGAGTGCCTGTAATAATGACGCGGCTGCCATGTTATCGGCAATCCAGGCCTGGAATACTGCGATTATTAATAATCCCAGCTATGTCCAACCTGTGGTGGAAGGAACTGAAACCACTACCCAAACTACCAGCCAGGGTCTCAAATTAGAGGAAGGCCAGGTGATTGCCGGTGGCCAACGGGTTACTGCGGGGCAGATTGCATTATGGGAATTTAAAAACCTGGATGGTGATAACGTCGCGGAAGACACCAGTACCGTTCAACCAAAAATTGACCTGGTGCTGAATGATAACGTGGACTGGGTCGGCGGCTGGGGTATTGAATTTAATCCCGGTGGTCGCGCTACCGCGGCATCCATTGCAGACAGCCAGAAACTTTACGACCAGATCGTTACCAACAACGCGTTTACCATGGAAGCCTGGGTGGTACCTGCGAATGTAACTCAGGAAGGACCCGCGATTATTGCCAGTTACTCATTCAGCGATACCGAACGTAACTTCAGTCTGGGCCAAACCCTGTATAGTTATGAATTCCTGAATCGTGATACGGCTTCAGGGCTTGATCTTGCCAACCGGGCTAATGGTCAACCCACATTGATCACCGATCCCAACGACGAAGACTTGCAGGCCACACAGCAACACGTGGTGATGACCTATGACTCAGTGAATGGTCGTCGCATTTACGTCAACGGCCAGTTTACTGGTGACGCGGATACGGTAACCGGTGGCTCTCTCTCGGATTGGGACCCAAGCTATGTATTTACCCTGGGCGCCGATGTCGGTGGTGCTAACCAGTGGTTGGGCAAAATACGTATGGTCGCAATTTACAATCGCGCCCTGACCCAGGAAGAAATCACGCAAAACTTTGACGCTGGTGTCGGTCAGAAATATCACCTGCTGTTTAAAGTAGGCCATTTGAGTTCTAACATTCCTGATACCAGTTATATCTGGATGGAAGTCGCGGAATTTGATGATTACAGTTACCTGTTTTCTGATCCGGCGTTTGTGGTACTTGATCCACAGCCACTGGCTGATGGCACGGTCCCAGCACTGTCACCCGCTTCAATAGCCAGCCTGCAGATTCAAGGCATGCGCATTGGCGTGAATGGACGACTGGCCTCAGCTGGACAGGCATTCCTGAACATGAACGAATCCATCAGCATGCCAGACCTGACCAATACCAGTAACCCACGGCATGTCGGCCTGATTGGAACAACTTCGGCAACGATTGATGGTGTTGTCACTAATAACATTCCCGTCAGAGCTTCAGGCACAATCATTGCCAAGCAAAATGGGGCGACTGGAGACACTGCTGACCAGTTCTATCTAACCTTTGAAAACTTTGACGGTATTGCAGGAGCACAGTCACAAAACGGTACACCGATTCCGCTAAACTATGCCTACTCTGATCCTGTTGCGGGACTGGCGAATAGCAATTACATAGCGGGTATCAGGATGTTTGAGGAAATCAATGGCACCATGTCTGCCGTGACCGGAATTGGTGTCACAAATCCCGCAGTACAAACTGTATTTACAGAAATTCAACAACAGTTACCCAGCGGTGTGGCACTGGAAGGATTTCTGGCTTCGCACCAGATTGC
>NZ_CDLKIE010000135.1:0-4260 GCF_975902315.1 Kaarinaea lacus
GCAGCCATTAGTGACACCCGTGTGATCAAACACGCCAGTTGTAAAACTGCTGGTTGCATGGCACACGGAACAATCTTCCGTTGTTGGAATATGATTCGCCGGTTTGCCAATCGCGGCCGTGCCGTTATGACAGGAGGCGCAGTTATCCACGATACCGGTGTGATCAAATACTGCGGTTAAGAAAGTGCCGGGCACGTGACAGACACTGCAATCTTCCGTGGTGGGTAGATGGCCGACGTCCTTGCCTCGGGCAGAAATGCCATTGTGGCAGGACGCGCAGTTATTCACGATACCACTGTGATCGAACACCGCACCAATAAAGGTGGAGGTGTTATGACACACCCCGCAATCCTCAGTCGTAGCGATATGTGTAGCGGACTTGCCAATAGCGGCGGTACCGTTGTGGCAGCTTGCGCAATTGCCCGTAATGCCGTCGTGATTAAAGATCGATGGGAAAAACGCTGCCGTGTTATGGCAGAAGTGGCAGTCCTGAGTAGTTGGTACATGATTCACTGCTGAATCCTTACCGATGGCATAGACACCATCGTGACAACCGGCGCAGTTGTTCGTGACGCCGGTGTGATCAAATACGCCGGTGGTAAATCCGTTGGTGTCATGGCATACCCCGCAATCCTCCGTGGTGGGGATGTGCGTTGCTGGCTTACCGGTGGCTGCCGTGCCATCGTGGCACGAGGCGCAACTGCCGGTGATACCGGCGTGGTTGAAAATCGACGGACGAAACGCCGTGGTGGTATGACAAAAGTGGCAATCCTGCGTGGTCGGTAAATGGTTTGTTGCCGCGTCTTTGCCTGTCGCGAACTGGCCATTGTGGCAGCCTTCGCAGTCGGTCGTTACGCCGCTATGATCAAACACACCGGTGGTAAAGCTGGACGTGACATGGCACACGGAACAATCGTCTGTGGTGGGAATATGATTCACTGGTTTGCCAGTAGCTGATGTTCCATCGTGGCAGGAAGCACAGTTATCCACGATACCGGTATGATTGAACACCGCATTGAGAAAGCCACTGGTGACGTGACAAACGCTGCAATCCTCCGTGGTTGGAAGATGGTCGATGTGCTTGCCGCTTGCGGTGACGCCATCGTGACACGAAGCGCAGTTATCCACGATGCCGGTATGATCAAACACCGCGGTAGAGAAGGTTGTGGTGCCATGGCATCTTGAGCAATCCTTGGTAGTAGACACATGACCAGTAATTTTACCGGTCGCGACAATGCCGTCATGGCATGATGCGCAGTTATCAATGATGCCTGTATGATCGAACACACCGGTGGTAAAGCTGCCAGTCTCGTGACAAACGCTGCAATCCTCGGTGGTGGCCACGTGGTTGACCTTCTGGCCGGTCGCGGATACCCCATCATGACACGAGGCACAGTCATTCACGATGCCGGTGTGATCAAACACCGCGTTGAGAAAACCAGCGGTGTTATGACACACGGCGCAATCCTCGGTGGTAGGAATGTGTGTCGCTGTTTGACCAATCGCGGCCGTGCCGTTATGGCAGGAGGCGCAATTATTGCTGATACCCGTGTGGCTAAATATCGACGGTAGAAACGCCGTGGTGGTATGGCAGAAGTAACAATCCTGCGTTGTGGGCAGATGGTTTGTTGCAGAATCCTTACCCGTCGTAAATTGCCCGTTATGACATCCTTCACAACCATTGGTGACACCGGTATGGTCAAACACCCCGCTGGTAAAATCGCTGGTGACATGGCACACGGAACAGTCTTCCGTCGTTGGAATATGATTCGCCGGTTTGCCAATCGCGGCCGTGCCGTTATGACAGGAGGCGCAGTTATCCACGATGCCAGTGTGATCAAATACTGCCGTTAAGAAAGTCCCGGGCACGTGACAGACACTGCAATCCTCGGTAGTCGGCAGGTGATCGTTGTCCTTGCCCCGGGCGGAAATGCCATTGTGGCAGGATGCGCAGTTGCTCACGATACCGCTGTGATCAAACACGCCGGTGGTAAAGCTGCCGATGCTATGGCATACACCGCAATCCTCGGAAGTCGGAATATGCGTCGATGACTTACCTAATGCGGCTATACCGTTATGGCATGAGGCGCAATCGCCGGCGATGCCCGAATGATCAAAGATGGATGGAAAAAATCCTGCGGTTGAGTGGCAGAAGTGGCAGTCCTGTGTCGTGGGCACATGGTTGACTGCCGAGTTCTTACCAATGGCATAGAAACCGTCGTGACAACCGGCGCAGTTATTTGTGACGCCGGTGTGATTAAACACGCCGGTGGTAAATCCGTTGGTGTCATGGCAAACACCGCAATCCTCCGTAGTGGGGATATGCGTTGCTGGTTTACCGGTAGCGGCCGCGCCATCGTGGCAGGAGGCGCAATTCCCGGTAATGTCCTCATGAATGAAGATCGAGGGACGAAACGCCGTGGTGGTGTGACAAAAGTGGCAATCCTGCGTGGTGGGCAGATGGTTTGTTGCCGCGTCCTTGCCCGTCGCGTATTGGCCGTTGTGACAGCCTTCGCAAGCCGTGGTAATGCCCTGGTGATCGAACACGCCCGAGGGAAAACTGTTGGTGTTATGGCAGATACCGCAATCTTCAGTGGTCGGTATATGGTTAACCGATTTCCCAGTCGCAGCCGTGCCGTCATGGCAACTGGCGCAATTACCGGTGATGCCTTCGTGACTAAAAATAGTAGGAATAAACGCCTCAGTTAAGTGGCAGTAGTGACAATCCTGGGTAGTGGGTACATGATTTATTGCCGCATCTTTACCGGTGGCAGATTGACCGTTATGGCAACCTTCGCAACCCCGCGTAATACCTTGATGATCAAATATGGCGGGTGAAAAACTATTACCGGGGATATGGCAGGTACTGCAGTCATCCAGTGTTGGGATATGCGTGTCTGTTTTTCCCGTAGAAATTACACTGTCATGGCAGGATCCACAGTCATCAAAAATGTTGGCATGATCGAAAGTTGCGCCCACAAATGTGTCTGTCGTGAGATGACAGTTAGAGCAATCTTCCGTGGTTGGCAAGTGATTATCAGGAAATCCTGTGCTGATCACACTATCATGACAGGATGCACAGTCGCCGCTTACACCGTTGTGATCAAAAACGCCAGTGGCGAAAATGCCTGGGGTATGGCACACACCGCAATCCTCGGTGGTTGGCATATGGTTGTTTGACTTACCCGTTGCGTTAGTGCCGTTATGGCAGGTTTCACACAGTGCATCGATGACGCCTGGTACGGTGTGGTCGAAGCCTTCTGCCCAGGCGAAGGTACGCGTATTGTGACACATGCCACAATCAGCGTTTGTTGCAGGGTGATCCACTGTTTTTCCTATTGAATCAGTGCCATTGTGACAGGTCTCGCAATCACTGGTGATAGTGCTGTGGTCAAAGATAACGGTCTGAAAATTCTCAACGACATGACACCGATTGCATTCACCGTCAGTCGCTATATGTCCCTCATGTTTACCGGTAGCAACAATTCCGTTATGGCATATGCTGCAGCCACTGGAAATGCCAGTATGATCGTAACTGCCGTCTGCGTTAAGTTCGAGAAAACCGGTGGTATTGTGACAGTCGTCACATTCCGCACTGGTTTCAGGGTGTTGGTTAGATTTGCCAATGGCGCGTATACCGTCATGACACTCACTGCACGCGCCAAAAACTTCCAGGTGATCCACAAAAGGGATGATATTAAGGCCGAATGTGGTATGGCAGGCCGCGCATAAATTACTGGTCGCAAGGTGGTCGGCCGATTTTCCCGGAATAGTTTCATTGTCACTGTTATGACATTGCACACAATTGGATGACAAACTCTGATGGTGTACAGGCCCGGTGGGACGTTCGCCATCGTTTGTCGCGAGCACTGTTGTGAGAATGCGTGGACTGGAAACACCTCTCGCGCTGACCACCAGTTGTACTATATAGGTGCCCCTGGCATCAGCAGTGAAATTGGGATTGACTGTGGTGGCATCGAGTAATTCAGCGTTACTGCCATCCGGTTTGTAGACAAAGGACCAGTCGTAAGTTAATACATCCCCCACTGTGGTGCTGGAGAAGCTGCCATCTAATACAGCTATTTCACCCACCCGAACCGCCACGATGGGCCCCGCTCGGACATTAAATTCAACGATTTCAATTGCAGTAGGTGCTGGTTCGTCACCGCCAGCGCCAGTATCGTTAGGAGCTCCACTGCCGCCACCGCCACCACCACCGCCACCACAACTCGCGGTCAATGCAGCCAGAATTGACATCAA
>NZ_CDLKIE010000136.1:0-4773 GCF_975902315.1 Kaarinaea lacus
TACAAAAGGTCCATTACTGGAAAATGTTTCGGCGACTCATGCAGTGTCTGCCCTGTCTGCGATTATGATGACGGGTGTTGCCATTGTTGGATTATTTTATCGATCGGAAACCCGTGTTTTAAAGATGGTAGGGTGGGTGAGTATTTTCCTGTTCTGCGTTTACTTGCTCAATACCTTTATTATGTTTTTGTATGGGCATTGAAATCAACCAGGTAACCATAACCCGCCCAGGAATATTCTCATTGCAGATTTCAAAAGTATCTTAATCAACGTCAATGTTTCAGGTTATTTTTATGAAGTATAGTAATTGATGTTTGGTAAAGCACTATTTGGTTATTGATTACTTTACATACTTGGCAATTTCATGTCTGTGGAACAAAAAGAACCTGGTTCCGTCAATTGGCATCTCCTGACAGCTGATCAGACTGCTTCGCAGCTACAGGTTGAGTTTTCGCGTGGTCTGGAACTTGATCAAGTAGAAAAACACCAGAATACCTATGGGCCCAATGCAATTATTACCAAGGAAGGTCGAGGTGTAGGCCATATCCTGCTTGCCCAGTTCTCTGATTTCATGATCATCGTTTTAATTGCAGCAGCAATCGTTTCTGGTCTTATCGGTGAGCCTCAGGATGCTATAGCCATTGTTGTAATTATTGTGCTAAATGCAGTCATAGGATTCGTACAGGATTACCGCGCCGAGAAAGCGCTTGAGGCATTAAAAAAACTTGCGGCTCCTACGGCGACGGTAAGGCGTGGCGGGCAGGTGCAAAATGTTCCTGCAAGTGATTTAGTGCCGGGCGATGTTGTGTTACTGGAAGACGGTAACCTCGTACCTGCCGATATCCGTCTGGCTACCGTGGCGCAACTACAGATTAATGAAGCTGCCCTGACCGGTGAGTCTCAACCGGTCGACAAGGTATCTGCAACGCTGGATGACCCTGATGCACCGGTCGGTGATCGATTAAACATGGTTTTTAAAGGTACCGTGGTTACGCGGGGTCGGGCGGAAGGATTTGTCGCTGCAACGGGTATGCAAACCGAAATCGGTAAGATTGCAACTTTACTCACAGAAGAAGACACCACCAGGACCCCGCTACAAAAAAGACTGGCCCGCTTTGGAAAGCGTCTGGCGATTCTGATTTTATGTATTTGTGCCGTTATTTTTGTCACTGGCCTGTTGCGGGGCGAGCCAACGATATTGATGTTTCTAACCGCGGTTAGCCTTGCGGTTGCAGCTATACCTGAAGCCTTGCCAGCGGTTGTTACGATTTCTTTGGCGCTGGGCGCACGGAAAATGGTGGCACTCAAGGCGTTGATTCGCAGCTTACCTGCTGTCGAAACCCTGGGATCAGTAACATATATATGCTCAGACAAAACAGGTACATTAACTGAAAATTCCATGCGCCTGGAATCAGTCTACTGCGATGGCGAAATGCATGAAACACTGGCCGATAGCGGTACTGAGGTGTGGGAGTTATTCAGCAAAGCGCTGGTATTAAACAGTGATGTTACGGAAAACCAGGATGGCCATTTACGGGGTGATCCAACAGAAGTGGCGATGTACGAGGCTGCGCAAAAAGCGGGTTTTAGTAAATCGCAGTTTCTATCCGCTTTGCCGCGCATTGATGAGTTACCGTTTGACGCTGATCGCAAGTGTATGACAACCATCCATCAGGATGGAAATAATTTTATTTCTTTTACAAAAGGCGCCGCGGAAAACATCGTGCTCAATTGCGGCAATGTATTGACCTCCAAAGGGTTACAGCCGCTGGATAAAGATGCCGTCAAACAGCAGGTAGAGCAGATGGCACGCCAGGGGTATCGTGTTTTGGGTTTAGCGTATCGAAGCTGGTCAACATTACCGCATACCGTAAACCACAACACCATGGAAAGTGATCTGACTTTTATCGGCCTGGTAGGCTTGATCGATCCCCCGCGAGCGGAAACTTTTGAGTCGGTGAAACTATGCAAAAGTGCCGGCATTACGCCCGTGATGATTACCGGTGACCATCCTGCTACTGCCCTGGCGATAGCCGAACGTCTGGGTATTGCGAATCCGCATCAAACGGTATTGACAGGTGTTGATCTGGATAAGCTCTCTATCGAACAGTTTGAAGATGTGGTGAAAGAAGTGCGGGTCTACGCGCGCGTATCTCCTACGCAGAAAATTAAAATCGTTAAAGCACTGCAGGATCTCAACGAATATGTTGCCATGACGGGCGATGGTGTGAATGATGCCCCGGCCCTAAAACGTGCCGATATCGGTGTAGCGATGGGCCAGAAAGGAACCGACGTGGCGCGAGAAGCCTCGCAGCTGGTATTGCTGGATGACAATTTCTCCACTATTGTTACCGCGGTGAAAGAAGGGCGACGTATCTTCGATAATATACGCAAGTTTATCAAGTATACCCTTACCAGTAATTCAGGAGAGATTTGGGTATTGTTTCTTGCACCTTATCTTGGTTTACCCATTCCGCTGCTGCCGATACATATACTGTGGATCAACCTGGTCACCGATGGTCTGCCGGGATTGGCACTGGTTGTCGAGCCAGGCGATCGGGGACTCATGAAACGCTCGCCACGTCCGCCCAACGAAAGTATCTTCGCCCATGGCCTATGGCAGCATATGCTATGGGTCGGATTGCTAATAGGTGCGGTTTCCCTGATAGCTCAGGCCTGGGCATTTCACGCGGGTTCCACGACCTGGCAGACCATGGTCTTTACAACACTTACTTTTGCGCAATTGGCGCATGTTATGGCCATACGCTCAGAACGGGAATCACTATTTACGATAGGAGTATTTTCCAACTTCTACTTGATAGGCGCTATTCTGCTGACTATTCTGTTGCAACTGGCAACAATCTATTTGCCATTTCTTCAACCGATATTTAAAACCCAGCCGCTGTCTTTGAATGAGCTAGCAATATGTTTCGCGTTGTCCAGCGTGATATTCGTTGCAGTGGAGATTGAGAAATGGATGATACGTCACTGGAACATCTATGGTGACGATCTCTACACAGTTAGGGCTTGATGACCCCCTGACGAATAAAAAAATCCCTCTCTCAAAACGAGAGAGGGAGGGGAAGGGTGGGAAAGAGGACTCCCTGTTAACAGGGAGGATAAAGTGACAGGAAGTTTACTCTTTCGTGCCCAGGTAAAAAATTACTATCCGTGACTAAGCAGCAACAGCGCTACGTTTGAAAACTTTTGCGAACAAACCGGTAACACCTGCCTTGATGATATTCACAGGCCTGGCAGTTAATTCACCGACAGGATTCTCACCATAAAGGCCTGAAAGAACCATCGGGATTGCGATCAGGGGAAGGATGGCAAATCCGCCCAGGGGAGCTGAGTTTACTGCCATCGTTGCTACAATCAGGCTACTGCCAAATACTACTCGTAGAATCCGGCTTGCTGTTGAGTTTGTCATTGTTCTGTCCTCGTTTGTTATCTGATTAATGAAGGTTACATGTACTGTGCTGGAGTGTATTAAACAAAATCTCGATGATGAGAAAGTTATGGCAAGATTAAGAGAGGCTTAAGACAATACCACCAAATTGTAAAGGGATATTTTCATGGCCGGCAGGTACCGTGGCTGCTTCTGTTGGCACCGATTTTTCTATGTAACTGGCAACAAAAGCAGGAAGTGGTATTATGGATTAAAAAGCGAGTTTATTAATCATTATGAAATGTCTGTTGATCGTAGCCCATGGTAGCCGCAGAGAGAAATCTAACGACGAAGTACGGTTGTTAGCAGAGCGAGTGAGCAATCAGGATGGTGTTGATTTTGATGATGTGTCAGCTGCATTCCTGGAGCTTGCTGAGCCATCTATTCCTGAAGGATTAGAAGCTTGTATTAAACGCGGTGCGACAAATATTGTTGTGTTTCCCTATTTTCTCGCAGCTGGCAGGCATGTGGTAGAAGATATTCCGGAAGAAATAGCGCCAGTTGTTGTAAAGTACCCAGATGTGAATGTTTCTGTTGCGCCTCACCTGGGACAGGCGACAGAGCTACCTGGAATCATCTTAACCACTGCGCAACAAGATCCCTAATGAAAGCACAGCAGCTACCCTACGATATGGGGAATGCTGGTGATTTCATCAAGCATGGCCTGATTGCGGAGTATGTTGAGTGGTGGTTGACAATCAGTAAATCAGATTTTGTCTTCCTGGATCCATTTGCTGGTAGGCCATACGTAGTGCAACCACATTATGAGGTGCTCCGTCGTATGCAAAAAATTCCAGGTAGTGCATTAATGCGAGGACAGGTTGATGCTGCGAAACGCTATTATGGAAGTGGAACTCTTGTAAAAAATATTACGGCTAACGCAAATCGTAAAGCAGTCATTAAAGTATCGGATCGTAATCTAATTGCGATGGAGGATTTGCTCGAAGAAGGATTCGAGTCTATTCAATTTGACGGTTTTGATACGCAGGAAAGCTTTTCCATCATTAATTGTGAAGTGCCCGCGAATTCGGTGTCTCTAATGTTGCTCGACCCATTTGATGACTTTTTACCGAACTATGCGGAAAGTGTTGTTCCCAGATTAGGCGAATTTATTTCTGTTTGCCAGGTGCCTGTCGCACTGTTCGTGCTTTGTAAAGACTGGGACGATGATTATGGATCCAGATGGCAGCAACTTCGAGAACGTTTTCAATCATCCAGTCTGGTGCAGTTTTCACTTGTATGTCCAAAAATGCCAAATAGTAACGTGAAGGGTGAGAGGCATTTCAATTCGGAGTCATTATTATTGTTGCCCAATGGCTATTACA
>NZ_CDLKIE010000137.1:0-4884 GCF_975902315.1 Kaarinaea lacus
CTTGTTACCAACCATATACAACTCCTTGTAATAAGGATTCCAAATCCTGAAACTCTGTTATATCCGACTTAATAAAGTATTTCTTCTTTTTGCTGAATCGCGTCAATAACTGGTTTGCGGTTTTAGCTCCTGCCTCAGATATCATGTAATTGCGAATCTTTCTGATTTTGTCATTCTTTATTCGGGCATTAACGGTGATCGTCTGATTTGGTAACGGCTGGCTGTGGACTATAATTTTTGCCAGTTTTTGTTTTTCTGCAGGTTGCTTAAAAAACATTTTGTCCCTGACTACCGCGTATTTACAGTCTCCGGCAAAAAACTTTTTCATTACGACTTTCATGCCACCCTTGACGATTCTAATTTCTGGCTGAATGACGGGATTATGAAACACAGAGTGTACCATTACAGTACCCAGATTAGGTGAAGCCAGGCCACACACGGGTTTGTCTACAAGGTCTCGCAATGAGTTCACCTTGTCGTCATCTGCATGCGCCAATATCACAAACCTTAAGGAACCGGGTAATCTCGCGACAGGTACATGATTGGTATTTTTAATACGCCATGCGGCAAAATGTGGTCCGTCAAACACGATATCGTATTTTCCCTGCCGCATATCTCTCGAATAGGTATGCCAGTTTCCCGGATGCCGATAAGTTACTGGCTCGCCGAGTACGGCGCTTAATTGTTTAGCAATCGGTGCATAAAAGGATTCACCGGCTTCTGGTTTTTCCCGTGGGGGTGCGGTTAGCACAAGACCCGCAGACGCCACTCCATTATGCAGTAAAGTAATTAGGCCGATTATTACACAATATTTTTTTACTGACTTTTTCATGACAACTCCAAATATATCTAAAGCTTTCTTACAGTCGGATTGCCCATGCTGGCGAAGCGCATTGCACGAAAAATCCGGGTATTGATGTGTTTTATAGAGGGTTGCATTGACAAGCTGGATCGGGTTGATTGGGAGGTGATCTGTAATACTGCAGAACAAACGAAAGAAGGCTTTTGACATTGTGTCAAAAGTATCGGAACCGAATACAGCTCGGTAATATTCATCAACTACCCTTACTTCTATTTCTGGTACATCAGTCGTCAGAGTATTTTCAAACGTTATAACTTTTTACGTCTCGAATTTGTCAATTCAGCGTTAGCTGGGAGCAACTATCGATTCGCTAACAGTTCGTTCGAAATTGATTGCCGTATACCACATAACAGGTTTAACAGCTTATCAATAGCCCTAACGAACATTATGCAACTTTAATTAAGAACTTTCTAAAATCTTTTATGCCATGTATATAACGCGCCGGAATAATAAATGTAATAAGTTGATTTTAAGCGGTAATTTTTTCGTAAGCGTTTTTGAACTGTAAAAATTTAACGTAAAACCTAGGGTGATCCGCAGCTTATCCTAGGTGTTACCCTTAAGTGGTAAATAGCTTTATGCTTATAGTTTGCCTGATCTTTATTACCATGAGAACGTTGGGGGGGGGGAATTTATTGCTGACGTGATGTCGCGTAGTGTATATGTAGGTGCTGGAGTTGGGATTGGGATTTCTTTGGTTGATATGAATATACTGGATTTCGGACAAGTGCTGCGCACTTGGCTAGAATGATGTTCACCCCTCGTCGCTTCGCACATCCATGTGATCACGCGACATAAGCGCATCCTTGCGCAAAATCCTAGCCTTCTCCCCTCAAGGGGAGAAGGAATTGGTGACGCTCTCCTTCAAGGGAGATGGAGTAAAGGAAGACTCAAGTCAGCGCAATGGATTTACGAAATCGCACCAGCGCAATAAGAAAGAAAGTCGCGCCGATTGCAGCGATCGCCAATAACTGCGGCCATACCACTGCAATACCGGCGCCGCGAAACAGAATAGCCTGGGCGAGACTCACGAAATGCGTTGTGGGTGCTGCCAACATTATGCTTTGCACCGCGATTGGCATGCTTTCCTGTGGCGCGCTGGCACCGGAAAGCATATTCAGTGGTACTACGACGAGAATCATCAACAAGGCAAACTGTGGCATAGAACGTGTTATTGTTGCCAGCAGAATACCCAGTGCAGTGGTAGAAAACAGGTGCAACATTGCGGCGATCAGGAATAATGTCACCGAACCCGCGATGGGCATCGCAAGTGCACCTTGTAAAACAAACCATAATGACAGCGCTGCCACTACCAACACCATCAATCCGTTAGACCAGACCTTCGCAGCCATAATCTGAAATGGCGTGAGCGGCATCACTAATAGATGTTCAATGGTACCGTGTTCACGCTCGCGAATCAGTGCGGCGCCGGCCAGGATAATAGACAAAAAGGTTATGTTGTTGACCATTTCCATGGCGCCATAAAACCACACGCCGTTGAGGTTAGGATTAAACTGCATGCGTGTGGTTAACTTCACCGGTAATGCCATCTCGCCATGGTAACCCTGAACAAAATGAATCACTTCATCGGTAAAAATATTGTGAATATAGCCGGCACCGATGAATGCCTCGTTCATGCGCGTGGCATCGATATTAAGTTGAATCGCGGGCTGGTGTCCGGCCAGTACGTCACGTTGAAAGCCGGCAGGTATGTGCAAAGTAAAGGTATACAACCCAGCGTCAAGTCCCGGATCCACATCTGTAAACTGAATCAGTTTAGCGCGCATGAACTCCGGCGGACGTAGCGCATCGGCGAGACGCTGGGACAGTGGCGAACGGTCTTCATCCACGATCGCCACTGAAGCATTACGCAATTCCGTGGATTGACTATTTGCTGCTTCGAAAACACCAAAAGAAAATGCCCATATGAGGAAGATCAGTAACACCTTATCGAACCACAGGCTGCGCATCTCTTTCACCCCTAATTGCAGTATATTCGCCAGGCGTCCCATGGTCATTTCTCCTGCTTGGGCAATAGCATCGAACAGATCGCGATGATAGCCACAATAAATAGTGCCATCGCAACGAAGCGATCGCCAAGTTCATTGAAACCCAGTGCTTTGCCAAAGGTTCCCTGACTGATCACCAGGAAATGAGTGGTGGGATAAATTTTGGAGAATACCGCCGCCCCACCCTCCAGTGCAGATACTGAAGAGTTAAGTCCACAAAAAGAAAATGCCGGCGTCATGGTGGCGATAGCTGTGCCAAAGATGGCCGCTACCTGCGAGCGGGTAAAGGTTGACATTAACAGGCCGAGCCCACTGGTAGCGGTAACATAAAGCAGCGCACCGAGTGATATGGCGGCGAGACTGCCCTTGAAAGGCACATCGAACAGCGTTACTGATAACAACATTAATCCGTAAAAGCCAATCATGCTGATGATGACATAAGGCAGTTGCTTGCCGAGCAGGAATTCCAGCCGGGTGATGGGTGTAACGTAAAGATTAGTGATTGAACCCAATTCTTTTTCGCGCACCACGCCAAGAGCGGTCAACATCGCCGGCACCAGCACTAATAGTATGGCAATAGTACCCGGTACCATAGCGTTGAAGCTCTGGAAGTCCTGGTTATATCGGTAACGGACTTCGATATCGGCAGCGGCTACGGGCGAGGTTACACCGTTGCGGGTAGCGAGATCCGTGAGGTATTGATAGTGCAATCCCTGCACATAACCACGAATCGTTTCGGCACGAAACGGCATGGCACCATCGATCCACATGCCCACTTCCGGAGCGCGGCCACGCCTGAGATCACGGCCATAGCCGGGTGGAATCTCGACGGCGAGACTCAACTCGCCGTTGCGCATGCGCCGGTCAAGTTGCGCATGGTCGTAGATCGGTTGCCGTTCCAAAAAGTAACGCGAGCCGGCGATATTCTGGATGTAGTCGCGGCTCTCGGGTGTCTGGTCCCGGTCGAGCGCGGCAAAGCGCAGCTCGTCGACATCAAACGTCATGCCGTAACTTAACAGGATCATCAGGACCACCGAACCAAACAGCGCGAACGTGAGACGGATGGGATCACGCCATAGCTCCAGTGACTCACGTCGCGCTACTCCGAACAGGCGTAAAAACCGGAAACCGCTGCCCGGGCCTGTAGCATGGGGCTTTGACTTTATTGTTGTTGCTTCTTCCAGTGGCTCCTCTGATTCTTTACCTGCTGCATCTTCGAGATAACCAATGAAGGCTTCTTCCAGGCTTGCCACGTTTCGTGATTGCTTGAGTACTTCCGGTGTGTCACTGGCCAGTACCTTACCGGCATGCATCAGGGAAATACGGTCGCAACGTTCCGCCTCATTCATAAAGTGGGTGGAGATAAAAATCGTTACCCCCTGATTGCGTGCAATATCCAGTAACAGTTCCCAGAATTGATCACGCGCTACTGGGTCGACGCCTGATGTGGGTTCATCAAGGATCAGCATCTCCGGTTTATGCACCATGGCAACGGCAAGTGATAGACGTTGACGAATACCCAGGGGCAGTGAAGCCGCCAGGGTATCGGAGTATTCGCCGAGGCCGAAACGTTCCGTTAATTCACTGGTACGGGGAACAACCTGCTCGCCCGGCAAATGAAACAGCCGGGCATGCAATATCAGGTTTTGTTGCACGGTGAGTTCTGAATACAGGGAAAATGCCTGGGTCATATAACCCACCCGCTTACGAGTGGCAAGATCATGCGGATTAACCAACTGACCAAACAATTTGGCTTTACCATCGCTGGGTGGTAACAGGCCGGTGAGCATTTTCATGGTGGTGGTCTTGCCGCAACCGTTGGAACCCAGGAAGCCAAATATTTCGCCGCGTTCTATACGAAAGCTTACATTATTCACTGCGGTGAATTCACCAAAGCGCATTGTCAGTCCATCGGCCTCAATGGCCGGTACGCCACCATCCTCCGCTTTGCGCGGTGGTACGGTAACCACGTGATGGCCGTCGCGCGCAGTCTCCGGTAACAACTGGATAAAA
>NZ_CDLKIE010000138.1:0-19629 GCF_975902315.1 Kaarinaea lacus
TGGTGGAGGGGGGAGGATTCGAACCTCCGAAGGCTGAGCCGTCAGATTTACAGTCTGATCCCTTTGGCCACTCGGGAACCCCTCCCAAAAAGCAAGCGACGTAGTTTGATGGAAATTTGACATTGTGTCAATAGCTTACGTCACCCATGATTAAAAAATTTGGGCTTGATCCATTAACCAAAGTGAAACAATTACATAGTAAATTTGAGCAAAATTAAATCAGTATCAGCATGAGGCTAAGTGCTTGATTTCTGTGTTCAGGCGCTACATTCAGCAAACATATTCAATGCAGACCTCTTAAACCAATTGCAGCAGCCCAAATAATGACCCGACTCACCGTGACTTTCTACAAGCCCGTTCCAAATTGGGCCCAACCTAATGCAAGATTCATGTCCAGGTTAACAAACAACAAAGCCATGAATCGTCACTGCGACACACAGCCCGGCAGATACTGCCAACAACTCACTAAATATTTCGGCTAAAATTCAACCAGATCGCTAAAAATTGAATGGGCGTGGGGGTTAGATTAAAAACACCATTAATCGCCTGACCATCAATGATCATCTATTTTGACCGGTACTGAATGCTTGTCTCCCTCATGACTCAGATAGAGCGCCAATCCGATTAAGGCAATACCGGCAGCGAGATACAGCAAATCCAGGGGCGTATCGAATTTCATACTAATTGCATGCTCGAAAAACCGGACAATCAAAATCATTAAAATGACTTTGGCCAGACGGGTCTTCAAATCATCCAGACTATTAATGATCAACACATTCGACGCCGTACCATGGTCATCATCATCAGCGATTATATCAATGCGGCTAATGAAGAGTTCATACAAGCCCAGGGCAAAAATCAACAATACCGCCGCCAATAAATATCCATCAATGATTTCCACGACATGCGTAATGGTTTCGGAACGGAGCGCATTGCGCGCTGCAGTATCCAGTTCCGGTGAAGCATAGCCGATTAAATGCGTGCCCATATAATAGGCATCGACCGTTGCAATAAAAAACATGGCTAACGAGGTAAACAGACTCGCGATGACTGCAAACAAAACTACAAATCGACTTCTCCAGAGAAAACCCTCAAAGGCCGCCTCGGTTCTCGCAAATTTTTTTGTCATTGATTTATTGCCAATCGAAAATATTGGCTTGCAAGTGTACCATCCCTTAAAACGGGACGCCAAACACATTGCGAGAGGGAGGTATGGCTTTAAAGATGAATTAGCCGGCGTTGGCCGCTGTTTTGTCCTGGTCCTGCAACTGCCGCACGGTTTGCTCAAAGGAAGAAGATTGCAACGGAGTGCTGAAATAAAAACCCTGATAGTGGGAACACCCTCTTCCTTGTAGAAACTCAAACTCCTCCTCCGTTTCCACACCTTCAGCAATTACATCAAGCTTTAGATGCGCTGCCATTGCGATAATCGTTTCAACGATAGCTGCATCATTAATATCGTGCGATACATCTCTAATGAATGTTTTATCAATTTTTATTTGATCAAACGGCAAGCGTTTTAAATAGGATAACGAGGAAAATCCGGTACCAAAATCATCCATGGAAAATGACACACCCAGGTCTTTTAACTGATTCATTTTGTCGACCACATCATGTAAATCGTTCAGCAGAACACTTTCAGTCAGCTCCAACTTCAAACTCTGAGGTGGTATATTGCTGTCCTTCAGTGCATCGGCAATTATCGCGACAAAATCATCTTGCTGGATTTGTTTCGGGCTGACATTAACAGCAATGTACTCGCTTCCCTTAAATAGTCCATTATCAAGCCAGGCGGCATATTGTTTAACCGCTGTTTCAATCACCCAGGCACCCATTGCCTGGATCAAATTCATTTCTTCTGCCAATGCGATAAAATCCTTAGGCTCCACAATACCACGCCTGGGATGACTCCAACGTAATAATGCCTCAGCTCCAACCAAACAACCGTCATTACTGAATTGAGGCTGATAATAAAGCACCAGTTCGTTCTTATCGATAGCGACACGCAGCTCTTTCTCCAATTGCAAGCGTTGATCCGCTTCTGCCTGCATGCTGGATTGATAAAAACAGATCGCATTTCTGCCCTTACCTTTTGCGCGATACATCGCTGCATCGGCATGTTTTAACACATCGTCGGCCGTATCATTCTCGAACGGAAACAAGGTAATACCTATACTCGAAGTAAAGTTGAATGAATGGCCTTCCAGCTGGTAGGGCCTAGAAATGGATCCATGAATTTTTTTGGCAATTGTGTTTGCGGTTGCAGTCGCCGTGTTTTTATCCGGCCCCAAATTCGACAGTAATACGACAAACTCATCTCCCCCCAAACGTGAAACGGTATCTTCCACGCGTACATGATGCGACAGACGCTTGGCCATTTGTTGCAACAGGGAATCTCCCACTGCATGCCCCATGGAATCATTCAAGTTCTTAAAATGATCCAGATCTAGAAATAACAATGCGCCATAAATCTGATGTCGACGCGCTGCAGACAGTTCCTGATTCAGGCGATCAAGCATCATACGGCGATTTGGCAAGTTGGTTAAAGCATCATAAAAAGCATGATGCTCAATTAACGCCTGAGTTTGTTTTCGCTCGGTAATATCCTGAAAGGTTGCAACATAATGAGTGACTTCACCGGCGTTGTTTTTAACCGCCGTAATCGTTTGCCATTCGGGATAAATTTCCCCGTTTTTACGCTTATTCCAGATCTCTCCTTCCCATTTACCCGTAGTTTTAATGGAATGCCAGAAAACATCGTAAAAATCTTTCCCATGATGTCCCGACTGCAGCATTTTTGGATTGGCTCCCACCGCTTCTTCCTCGGTGTAACCGGTTATCTGCGTGAATGCCGGATTAACGCGCAGAATAGTACCCTTAACACTGGTGATTAATATGGCTGTATGAGTTTCGAAAGCAGTAGCGGCCAGCTGTAATTCTTCTTCCTTTTGTTTAATAAAAGTAATGTCACTTAAAATGCAGGTAAACACATAGCGCCCGGATAGCCTGGTGCTACTGATCGTTAACTCCATAGGAAATCGTGTGCCGTCTGTACGCTTAGCTTCCACTTCTTCTTTCAACCTGGGTAGCAAATCTACACGATTCGATAACGCACTTTGCAAATACTGCTCTACGCCATGTTGAGAATCACTGTCCAGAAATTCAGTTAAGCGTTTTCCTGGTACTTCATCCGTCGGGATGCCTAGCATCTGTGCTGCCATGGGATTGATCGATTCAATCACCCCGGTGGCACCACACGTTACAACACCCTCTGATACCGTACCTTGTAACGCTTCGTACTGGATTTCAGTTTCCTTCAAGGTATTACGCAAATTGAAATTGCTGGTTAGATAGTCAATGGAACAGGCGAGTAATGCGGGAGTGATATCCTTACGTAAAAAAGATTCCTGGCACTTATCACGCATTGATTGCGGTACAGTGGATGAAACATCAGAATGGGTAATTAGAATAGCGGGTGAATCAATGCCCAAACTGGCCACTTGCTCAACTGATTCGCTACCTGAATTAGCTGGCTCCACGATGGAAACGACAACAACATCGTATTCCAGCCCCTCATTTTCCTTACCAAATTCCTTGCTCAGGAGGCGAGAAGTGACTCTGGAAATTTCCAGTGTAGATTGATTGAGCAACTCAGTTATCTCAGCGCATTCGTGCTGATTGTCACTCACTAATAAAATGTTTTTCGGTACCGCCACCTGGTCTTTCATTGCTAGAACTGGTTTCCCGCATTTACACTGCAAATCTGTATGCGCTATGTTTCTGAAAAATCAGTGAATTTTCACTGTAACAAGACTGCTCTTCCTAAGATGCTAACGGTAATATTTCTTGAAACTTTATAGAGCCCTGCCAACTAATTTATCGGTTTATCCCGCTGCAAGCTTGAAATCAATTTATCCAGCCTCTCAGTATTCGCAGGTGTTTCTATCGAATTTACAAATGCATAAATAATGCCCATAGCAAAAGTAGGTTTTTAAAATAACTAAATTTCAACCACTTATCGTGGAGCTGCAGCAGCACTATAGCTAATTAAGCGGTTATTAATTGAGTAAAAATTAGAAAAAGTTCGAGACAACGTTGCCAACACGCAAAGCTGCCAATGATCAGAAAAGGATTGGATATTAAATGAACTAAGGGGAAGTACTCGTTACTTCTTTTTGAGCTTGCATTGCTTCATTACGCGCTTCAAGGGCAGTTGATCGCGCTTTCTTGTATTCCCCGTTCTCAAGGGCCAATTCAGCGTCTTTTAACAGGGACTCCGCTTTCTGCAAATTGTGCTGAGAATCGGGTTGCGCACCAGCTTCTTTTGCTGCTTGTATGGCCTGACGTGCATCACTCATTTCCTGCACCGGAGCAGACACGCAACCAGAGAGCAGTGATAGCGACCCCATACATACTGCGAATGTGGCGTATTTGAGCTTTGTAAGAATCATTGAAAACCTGTTTAATTACAGAGATCAGTGCATATTATTTGATTTCAAGCTAGCACTCGCGTTGTATAGTGTCAAGGCAATAAAATATTACACACTTTGGCAATATACAGAGGTAAAATCGTCTGAAAAAAGAGGGGATCCCGGCATGTCTGTAACCATTTACCACAATCCACGCTGCACTAAATCAAGGCAAACATTACAGCTAATTGAAAAGAAGAACATTAAGCCCGTAATTGTGGAATACTTGAAAACGCCCCCTTCGAAATCCGAATTAAAACATATTCTGACGATGCTCAACCTGAGTCCTCGCGATGTATTGCGCAAGAAAGAAGCAGAATACAAGGAGCATGGTCTCGATAATATGTCGCTTACCGATGAACAAATCATAGATTTAATGATTGCCCACCCCAGGTTAATAGAACGACCTATTGTCGTCTCGGGTAACAAGGCTGCTCTGGGCCGGCCTCCGGAAAATGTCCTGAAAATAATATGCAGGGAGATATCATAAGTGACTGAAATATTAGTACTTTATTACAGTCGGCATGGCTCAATTGCCGAAATGGCTAAACTGATCGCACGGGGTATTGAGTCTGTACCCGGTGCCCAGGCCCGCATTCGTTCAGTACCACCTGTTTCTACCGTCTGCGAAGCTACGGAAAGCCCCGTACCCGATAAAGGCGCACCTTATGTCAGCCACGATGATTTAAAGCAATGTGCTGCAATTGCACTGGGTAGCCCGGCGCGTTTTGGAAACATGGCCGCACCATTAAAATATTTTCTTGAAACGACGGGGTCACTCTGGTTGTCCGGCACATTGGTGGATAAACCGGCTGCGGTGTTTACCTCTTCATCTTCCATGCATGGTGGCCAGGAAGCCACCCTGCTCTCGATGATGGTGCCGTTGTTGCACCACGGTGCTGTCATTCTAGGTTTGCCCTACACAGATGCAGATTTGTTGCAAACAACTGCCGGAGGAACACCCTATGGTGCCAGTCATGTTGCGGGTGCCAATAATGACCTTCCCATCACGGAAACAGAACAGCGCTTGTGCAATACTCTGGGGAAGCGCCTAGCAAGCATAACCCTGACACTAAATCAGAAAAAACAGTAACATCGCTCCGTTTTGTGAGATACAGATCACAAATTCCCGGTGCTTACATCGAATAACTCATTGTCATAATTTATCATTTTTGTACCACCTCAATGCCCTTGTTGTGGTGTTTAATTTCAATGAGTCCCCTTTTCACAACAAGTTATTGAGGAAATAGTTATGGATACTATTCAGGAAAATGTTATTGCTAAGAATCATCCCATCCCAGCAACGTACTTCCCCCATCTCGCCAAAAGAGCACTCTGGGGTATTTGCCTGAATATTAAGGAGCATGTCATTGCGACCCATCAGGAACTCGCAATATTACGCCGTTGCGCTACAGTGGCCTGCGAAAAACCCAACCAGGTCATTCACGTGGTATCTGCCAATAAAACCAAACACACCAGTTTTATTGTAAAAACACTGATTCATTTTGGCGTTTCCTGCGGACAAATTAGTGTTCGCCCAGCATTAGAAAATGAGTCAACGCCCAATGGCATTTGGTTGTTTGTAGAAGACGGATCATCCACCTGTTAGATATGATCTTTAATAAAAGGTATTGTGAGTCGCCGTTGCTCGCTGAGCGAGGCCTTGTCGAGCCTGTTTAACAGGCTAAACAAATCATTCAGATCCCGGGAGTAACGGCTTAATAAAAACTGCCCCGACTCATCACTTAGCTCCATACCTCGGAGGGAAGCTCTCTTTTGCAACGCCTGAAGTTTATGTGGGTCATCGAGAAATTTGATCTGCAAGGTCAGCCCCCAACCCAGCCGGGATTGCAGATCATTTAATTGCAGGTTCAATTGAGCCGGAGGCTGCGTGCCTGAAATGAGCAGTGGAATATTGTGGTCACGCATGCGATTAAAAAAGTGGAATAACGCCTCTTCCCACTCAGCGTTAGCAGCAATGCTTTGAATGTCGTCAATACATACCAGCGACAACTTTTCCAGCCCATCTAACATTACCGGTGAATACTGATCATTATTTTCCAGATCCAGAAGGGCAACTGGTTTATGCTGCTCTGCATATTGTTGACAAAGCGCCTGTAGCAAGTGGGATTTTCCAGCTCCATGCGCACCCCAAATGTAAATATAATGTTCGTTAACATCCTGACCCAGGCTCTGGATAGCCTGAACAGCCTGTGCGTTATCAGCTACAACGAATGTTTTAAATGTCGCTTCGTTGTTGAACTTAAATCCCAGTGGAATCTGCTGCATTGTATGAAATGATTGATTGAGAAAATGGAATACAATTATTGTGAGCTGTTTTTCAGCCTCAACGCTGTCTACTCGGCTTCCCCTTCCCCCGAAGGCGCTTTATCTTCTTCTTTGCCGTATAGTTCACTTTCAGTATAGACGCCATATATATAACGTAGAATAACCACCGCAACCGCAGCCACAGGTAAAGCTATTAAAATACCAACAAAGCCAAATAGCTGCCCTCCTGCCATGACAGCAAAGATAACTGCTACCGGATGTAATCCAATTTTGTCACCCACCAGCAAGGGTGTTAACACCATACCTTCCAAAGATTGACCGATGGCAAATACAATGGCGACGTAGAGCAAATAAGTTACGTCACCAAATTGCATAATGGCAGCAATACCCGCCAGCAATATACCAACAATAAAACCCAGGTAAGGCACGAAACTTACCAGGCCTGCAATCATACCCACCAACAAGGCCAGGTCCAACCCAACAATCCAGAGCCCAATAGTATATGTGGTGCCCAATGCCACCATTACCATTAGCTGGCCACGCAGAAACTGCCCTAATACCACGTCTGATTCTTTGGCTAACATGCTGATAACAGGTTCCTGTTTACGCGGCAGCAAATGGTGAATTCTCTCCACCAACACATCCCAGTCACGCAGCAAATAAAAGGTAACAACCGGCACCAGTACCAGGTTAGCCAATATGGCCAGCAACGCAAATCCTGACTTTGATACAGTATTTACTATGTAACCAGCGATCCCGCCAACGTCGCGCCAGTGCGTAGTGATACTTTTCTTCACCGTTTCGATATTAAACAAACTGGCGTCAACGTTTAATTTCTGGCTTAAAAATGGCACGACGGTGTTTTGCACCCAGTCAATATACTTGGGGATGTTTGTTATTAATGCTGTAATTTGTTGCTCAATCAGCGGCAATAAAACTAATGGTAAAGACAATACAACCAGGAGGATAACGACAAAGACTACTATCACAGCAGCAGTACGAGAAAGTTTCTTCGCTTCCAGACGATCCACCAGGGGATCACCCAGATAAGCCAACAGCGCACCAATTAAAAATGGCATAAGCACCGGCGACAACAGGTAAATTAATAATCCTGTTGCGACAATACCGGCAAAAAGAAACCATCTAGTAGATGCGGTAATCATTTGAATAAACCGGCCTGCTTAGTTTTATCCCGCGTTTGAATTTTTTGTATTGGCTGCACGTCTGCCCCATACCCAAACATAGTTAATACCGCTGACCAAAGTAGTAGTTGCGACGATGTATTCTAATGCTTCAATAAATAGTTCGGGTAATGAATATGCGCCCAGGGAAAACACCACCACGAGAATTAACAGAATTTGAAAGAAAGTATTCGTCTTACTCATCCATGTTGGCATCATGTCATATTCGCCAATGAGCTCATGATAGGAAATGGCTCCCACCACAATGATCACATCACGAGCCATCACTCCGATAACCAGCCACATGGGGATTTCACCTAACCAGCCCAGGGCAAGATAAGAAAATACCAGCAATAATTTATCGGCAAGAGGATCGAGTATGCTGCCAAGGCGTGTTATCCATTGATTTCGTTTCGCCAGGTAGCCATCCAGACCATCTGAAATGCCCGCAATAAAAAACAACACCAGGGCATAGCTGAACTGGCGCTCTAACAGTAAATAAACAACCGGAATAACCAGCGCAATTCGCAACAGGCTGATGATATTGGGTATATCGCGGGGGGTCACGGTACCAGACGATAGATATGCGCGGTGGTCGGTGCTGTTTCCTGGATTTCTATTTGCTGGCCAGCCTGGAAACCCGGCATGGTACTACTACCCACATTACTGGGATCTGAAGGGGTACCAACGGCTGCCAATACATTCCCCAAACCAATGGTTTGAATAAGGCCTTTGGAATTGCCGCGAATATCGAGTCGATAAGTGACGCTGGTATCATCAACGTGGGTAGGATAGACACCTTTTACCTGCTCCAGTGATTTCAAATATTTCGTAACGCGGGCAAACTGGTCCAGTGATTTAATATCCACCACAGCGACATCAAAAACGCCAGGTGTGGTGCCGTCATAAACTTGAGCATATTTAGAACCCAGGATTTCCAGCGTGCCCAACACCCCCGCGTCTAACAATTGATTTACAAAGGTGCCCTGGGTATTCCAGCTCAGTCCCTGCCCACCTTCGTATAACACCCAGCGACCTTGCCAGTTGTCATTCGCGCTCAGACTTATGCGTCCTACCAGAATAGCTTCTGCCTGATAGCGCATGGATGCCTGAAATACGGGTTCCTGATTATTGTTCCACACGTCGGCAAAAGTGAGTTTCTGCTGGTCTTCGAGATCCAGCAAGGGAAGCACCATGGCCACACCCCGGCGCCTGGTTTCGTTTTCCAGGGCATAACGAATTTCTTCCTGGGAATTACTCCCAATCATATAGCGTGCGCCATCCTGTTCGACGGCTAACCAGATTAGTGTCGACGGACGGGTCCGCCCCCAGACCGGTAAGTTATTCTTTTGCAGCAGCTTGTTAACCGCCCGCACATCGAATTGCATCCAGATTAACTGTGAACCCTGGGCCGCCTCTGTAGATAGATAGCTGTTCTCAGGAATTTTACGGTACCGGTACTGCTGGACATAATTAGCCGGTTTTTCCAGTGCACTGGCCATTTCAGGGAGTGTACCCACATCAGGACGACCGCTGACTTTTGCCAACACCTCAATCAGGGCAGTTTTCATCGCTTCAGAGCGGTGGGATTTCGACTGGTTTGGAACCACTTTTTCAGATTCGTATAAACCCTGAACAACCGCTGCCTGGGTACCGGAAATCCAGAACAGGAGGAAAGTTACTGCTAAAAATTTATCAAATTTGAATGTTTTCATAATACAATTCACGCTATGTGACGGTGGTTAGGATGTCAAGTTTTCAAATGTTGTCTAGATCACATAAATTTACGCATTTTTCAAGGATATGCAAAATATGAATCCAACAGATCAAGCCTCGAAATCATCATTAAGTTACAAGGACGCCGGTGTTGATATCGACGCAGGTAATGAACTGGTTGACAAAATTAAGCCCTATGCAGCAAAAACCAGTCGTCCCGAGGTTTTGGCTGGATTGGGCGGGTTTGGTTCCCTGTTTGAACTGCCTGTGGAACGATATCGCCAGCCGGTGCTCGTGTCCAGTACTGACGGGGTTGGAACCAAACTGAAACTGGCCATGACCATGGGCTGCCACGACACCATTGGTATCGACCTGGTGGCCATGTGTGTTAATGATCTGATTGTCCAGGGCGCCGAGCCCCTGTTTTTCCTCGATTATTATGCCACTGGAAAATTACACGTCGATGTCGCTGCAGATGTCGTCAAGGGTATTGCCGCCGGGTGCGAACTGGCTGGCGCAGCCCTGGTGGGTGGTGAAACCGCCGAAATGCCGGGTATCTACCAGATGGATGAATATGATCTGGCAGGATTTTCAGTAGGCGTCGTTGAGAAAGACGCCATTATCGATGGCCAGAAAGTCGCGCCTGGCGATACATTAATAGGCCTGCAATCGTCCGGCGCCCATTCCAATGGCTACTCACTGATTCGCAAAATTATTGATGTCAGCAACGCTGATTTGTTGGAAAAATTCGCAGGTACAACACTGGGCGAAGCATTGCTGAAGCCAACGCGCATCTATATTAAGCCATTGCTGTCGCTGATGAAATCCGTTGAAGTGCATGCGATGGCGCATATTACTGGCGGTGGACTACTGGAAAACCTGCCACGGGTGTTCCCGGACAACTGTTCAGCTCAGATCAGGAAAGACAGTTGGACGCAACCGCAAATTTTCCAGTGGATCCAGGACAACGGCAACGTTGAAGAAGAAGAAATGTTACGCACTTTTAACTGCGGCATCGGTATGGTCGTGGTAGTCAAAGCAGAGGATGCAGACAAAACCATCCAGCATCTCAAGCAGCAGGGCGAAACGGCATTTGAAATCGGGTCGATCGTCGAACGTGACAACAAAAATGAAAGAGTCACTATCATTTAACAACAACGATCTCCAAACATTGACCAAATTTTTCCTGACCGCTTTGCAACGCAACAAATATCGCCCATGAATCCTCGGCCGTCAGCACAAACCAGATTGCCTGTCGTAGTACTGGTGTCCGGCAATGGCAGCAATCTACAGGCAATTATTGACGCAGCACAGCAGGATTTACCCATAGAAATTCGAGTGGTCATCAGCGATCGTGAAAAAGCCTATGGCCTGACACGCGCCGAACAGGCTGGCATAAAAACGAAGGTCATAAAAGCGGATAAAAATATGTCTCGTGAGGATTATGATCGCCGACTGCAAGAATGCATCGATGCCTATCAACCGGGCCTCATTGTATTAGCAGGCTTCATGCGCATCTTGTCTGACAATTTTGTAAAACGCTATTCTGGAATGATGATTAATATTCATCCTTCGTTATTACCAAAGTTTCGCGGTCTTAACACACATCAACGCGCTATCGACGCCAAAGAGGTTCAACACGGAGCCACGGTACATTTTGTCACGCCGGAACTGGATGGCGGACCCGCTATATTGCAGGCACAAGTACCCGTGCAACAAGGTGATACCGCAGAAAAGCTCGCTAATCGCGTATTACAGCGAGAACACCAAATCTATCCCCTCGCTATCCGTTGGTATGCGGAGTCGCGCCTGGAATTTCGGGACAACCAGGTGTACCTGGACAACCAATTGCTAACAGAACCGGTTCAATTTCCGGTGGAACCTAACAGTAATCCACTAGCCTAATTAGAAATAAAGCGATTTAAGCCTGTTTCGTCAGAAATCTGTAAAATTTACCCTTTAAAAACTCGCCTTTAAATGCTTGATAGTTAATACTTAAAGCATAATGTTTAAAAGGACACGCTGTGAGTTTTGACAAGTCACAACGACTGACTAATACCAATGCTTCAATAAGAGTTTCCACCAGTAGTATCTGGTGTCTTGCCTTGCGGTGGTCTTCAATATTTTCGGTTCTGTTCTCCTTTCATTCGTTTGCGACTGCTGCACAAGTACCAACACCCTTCACAGCACATTACCAGGTTACCAAGGGTGTTATGTCAGTAGGCAGCACTAAAAGAACCTTGCACGACAAAGGTAATGGCCAATTTATGTTTGAGTCAGTAACCAAACCAGGTGGCATTGCGAAACTATTCACCCGCGGGAAAGTCGTCGAACGCAGTCATTGGCGCTTGCACAACAACAAACTCGTACCTCATGAATACACCTACCAGAACAGCAGTGAACAAAAACGCAATGTGAAACTGCTATTCGACTGGGAAAAATACCAGGTCACCAATATTATCAATGGTGATCCCTGGAAAATGGATCTGGAAGAAAACACGCTGGATAAATTGCTCTACCAACTCGCTATTATGTATGACCTCAGTGAGGGTAAAAATAACTTAAATTACAAGGTGGCCGATGGTGGCGTCATGAAATCTTATGATATTAAAATTACCGGCATTGAAAGGGTTTCAATTGACCTGGGGGACTTTGACACAGTAAAAGTCGTGGTCAGTAAGAGTAAACGGCAAACCACCCTGTGGTGCGCAAAAGAATTGCAGTTTCTTCCCGTACGTATTGAACAGCGAAAAAAAGAAGATGATGGTCCTGTGACAGCCAATCTCATCGAACTGGAAGGTATTCCACTCCCCAACAGGAAAGTCTACGAAACAGATGCAAAACCTTAGGCTTTGGGTAAAGTGACGCCCTGTTGCCCCTGGTATTTCCCGCCTCGATCTTTATAAGATGTTTCGCAAACTTCATCAGACTCAAGAAACAATACCTGCGCGACGCCTTCGTTCGCATAAATCTTTGCAGGTAATGGTGTGGTATTGGAGAATTCCAATGTCACATGACCTTCCCATTCCGGTTCCAGTGGTGTCACGTTCACGATAATGCCGCAACGGGCATATGTGGACTTACCTAAACAAATAGTTAACACATTACGCGGAATGCGAAAATATTCTACGGTGCGGGCCAACGCAAACGAGTTGGGCGGAATAATGCAAACGTCAGATTTAACGTCGACAAAACTGTTGTCATCAAAATTCTTGGGATCAACAATTGCAGAGTTGATATTGGTAAAAATTTTAAATTCGTCGGCACAACGTATATCGTAACCATAGCTTGAGGTGCCATAGGAAATGATTCGTCCTTGCTCACTCTCACGAACCTGGCCGGGCTCGAACGGATCAATCATCGCCTGGGTTTCTACCATACGGCGAATCCAATGGTCGGATTTAATGCTCATTAATACCTGTCCCCTGTTACGCCGTTAGTGCGTTACTTCAACCAACGATCCTTCTTGTCAATAAATAGTTGTAATTAAAAGTTGTGATTAAACGACATTGAATACTAGTTGTTTTGTATCACAATATTGGGGAACTTCGCACTATATTCTTTGGCCCTCAGCGATAACTTGGCTGCCGTGCGTCGTGCGATTTCGCGATAAATTTGCGAAATTCGATCTTCCGGATCAACGGCGACCGTCGGATGACCACTATCGACTTCTTCACGAATCTTTTTATCCAGCGGTAATGCACCCAAAAAATCCACGTCATACTGCTCAGACATGTTTTGGCCACCGCCGGTACCAAAGATATGTTCCTCATGGCCGCACTGGCTGCAGATATGGATACTCATGTTTTCGATAATACCTAAAACATGCACGTCCACTTTTTCAAACATTTTGAGTGCCTTGCGGGCATCCAGCAAAGCAATATCCTGCGGCGTAGTAACAATCACGGCTCCACTCACGGGTACTTTTTGCGCCAGGGTAAGTTGAATATCCCCCGTGCCTGGCGGTAAATCAATGATCAAATAATCAACATCAACCCAATTGGTATCGTTGAGCAATTGCTCCAGCGCCTGGGTGACCATGGGACCGCGCCAGATCATGGGTGTTTCTTCATCGATCAGGTAACCAATCGACATGGACTGTATGCCGTGACCGATTAATGGCTCCAGGCTTTTCCCATCTTTGGAATCGGGTTTTTGATCGACACCCAGCATGCGGGGTTGACTGGGCCCATAAATATCCGCATCAAGAATACCCACGCTGGCGCCCTCTGCGGCCAGGGCCACCGCCAAATTCACTGCAGTGGTTGATTTTCCGACACCGCCCTTACCGGATGCTATGGCGATGATATTCTTAACCTGATTAATGGGTTTCACCCCTTTTTGGGTGGTATGAGCTTCAATTTTGGTGTCGATATTGACGGTAACAGCGGATACGCCGTCCACAGCGCCAACCACTTCGTTCAGTTTTGCTGTTAACTCCGCGTGGTGACCTTTGGCAGGAAATCCCAACTGGACATCAATTGTGACCTTGCCGTTGTCTTCCGCGATATTCTTGACTGCCTTGGCAGATACGAGATCAGACTCCATATACGGATCAATGTATTGTTTGATCGCAGCTTCGATCTGATCGCGTGAAATACTGGACATAGCAAAACTCCTTGAAGTTAGCACAAACGTAAGATGTAAGTTTTTCGCATATTGGTCATGGGTGCTTTCAGGCTGAATCATCTATAGCCTGCCTGAGTTGTCTTTCGAATCTTCCCCAATAAGCATCCCAATGCCTGAGAAAATGGGGCCAAGTTTACACGATTTAAACCCTTATCGTAATATTCTTGTATAATCATATATCTGCTGAGCTTTACCCGGTAAAATCTGTGCAACCAAGCACTTAGCGAGCAAATTTATTCTCAGCAATCGTTTTTTATCACCACACAATAAACTGACAATATATAGTTGCATGACAGACACAAAACGAAAAATTCTAGTAACCAGCGCCTTACCCTATGCCAATGGCTCAATCCATATTGGCCACCTGGTGGAATACATTCAGACCGACATTTGGGTGCGTTTTCAAAAAATGCGCGGGCTGCAGTGTACTTATGTCTGCGCCGATGATGCCCACGGCACACCCATTATGCTGCGCGCCCAATCGGAAGGCATTACCCCAGAAGAGCTAGTTGCGCGGATTCATAAAGAACATCAAGCGGATTTTGCTGACTTTCATGTCGCTTTTGACAATTACTACACCACACACTCTGATGAGAATCGTGAACTCGCAGAAACCATCTACGCACGCCTGAAACAAAACGGCCATATAAGTTCCAGGGTTATTACCCAGCTCTACGACCCGGACAAGGAAATGTTTCTACCCGACCGGTTTGTTAAAGGCACCTGCCCCAAGTGTAAATCGGAGGATCAATATGGTGACAATTGCGAGGTATGCGGCAGCACCTATAGCCCCACCGAATTAATCAATCCTAAATCGGCAGTGTCCGGGGCAACCCCCATTGAAAAAGAATCCGAGCACTTCTTTTTCAGGCTGCCGGATTTTGAAGACATGCTAAAAACCTGGTTACACGCAGGTCATTTGCAGGACGAAGTCGCAAACAAACTGGATGAATGGTTTGAAATTGGTTTGCAGGAATGGGACATCTCGCGTGACAGCCCTTACTTTGGCTTTGAGATTCCAGACTCACCCGGGAAGTATTTCTATGTATGGCTGGATGCGCCGATGGGTTATTTCGCGAGCTTCAAGCATTTATGTGACCAACGCGATGACCTGGATTTTGTCGAATATTTAACGGCAGATAGTAAAACCGAGCTTTACCACTTTATAGGTAAAGACATTATTCGCTTCCACGCGTTATTCTGGCCAGCAGTATTGGCAGGTTCCGGATTCCGTACACCCACTGCGGTTTATGCCCATGGCTTCCTGACGATCAACGGGCAAAAGATGTCAAAATCGCGCGGCACATTTATTAATGCGCGCAATTATCTTGATCACTTAAACCCGGAGTATTTACGCTATTACTTCGCGGCAAAGTTAACCAGCCGCATTGATGACCTGGATCTTAACCTGGAAGACTTTGCATTTCGCGTGAATGCAGACCTGGTTGGGAAAGTGGTGAACATTGCCAGCCGTTGCGCAGGCTTTATCAGCAAACGATTTGATAACACGTTAGCGAAACAACAGGCGCACGGCGATCTTTACCAGTCTTTTGTTGACGCTGGAAAGAATATTATTGATTTGTACGAAGCCCGGGAATTCAGTCACGCTATGCGTGAAATCATGGCACTGGCCGATAAAGCCAACCAGTTTATTGATGAAAACAAGCCCTGGGTACTGGCCAGGGAAGAAGGTAAAGAGCAAGAGGTACTGGATATCTGCAGCACGGGATTAAACCTGTTTAAAGTACTCATTGCGTATTTAAAACCCGTACTGCCAGTTATGGCAAGCAATGTCGAAGCGTTTTTAAATGTCGAGCCTTTCAACTGGGATAATTACCAGGAACCGTTAATTAACCACAAGATTAAGAAATTTAAACCGTTAATGACACGCGTTGAACAGGAAAAAATTGACGCCATGTTAAATGATGCAGCCAGACAAACCGCCAGCAACGCACCAAAACCGGCTTCAAGCCAAACGGGATCAAACATGGAACCGATTGCAGAAACCATTCAATATGACGACTTCGCCAAACTGGATTTACGTATCGCGAAAATAGTGGATGCAAAAGCAGTAGAAGGCGCTGATAAACTATTACAGTTGACACTGGATATCGGTGACGAGACACGCAATGTCTTTGCGGGTATCAAATCCGCATACCAGCCGGATGACTTAATAGGTAAACATACCGTTATGGTCGCCAACCTCGCCCCACGGAAAATGCGCTTTGGCGTATCGGAAGGCATGGTACTGGCTGCTGGACCCGGTGGGAAAGACCTATGGATTTTACAGCCTGATCCTGGCGCGCAACCTGGCATGCGAGTTAAGTAAGTTCAGCCACATAAATACCGGACTGACTTCATAATTATTTGTCATCATCCTGGTCGCACTGACCAATGTAGTCCAGCAAGGATCCGATACGTCACACGATCAATGATATGAAAGAATATTTCTTAATATTGTTATCTACGGTACTGGTCAACAATTTCGTGTTGGTACAGTTCCTTGGCCTGTGTCCGTTTATGGGAGTATCCCGCAAACTGGAAACTGCGACTGGCATGGCACTCGCCACTACCTTTGTACTGACGCTATCCTCTGCGTGCAGTTACCTGGTGAATGCCTATATTCTGGAACCCCTTGATATTGTCTACCTGCGGACAATCGCATTTATTTTAGTCATAGCCGTGGTCGTGCAATTGACCGAAATGTTTGTACATAAAACCAGCCCTATCCTGTATCGCGTGCTGGGGATTTTTCTACCACTGATCACTACCAACTGCGCTGTGTTAGGCGTGGCATTATTAAATATTCGCCAGGACCATTCGTTTATGGAATCTCTGCTTTATGGATTTGGTGCTTCGGTTGGGTTTTCACTGGTACTTATTCTATTTGCCGGTATGCGAGAACGCATTACCGTCAGTGATGTACCGGAAACATTTAAGGGACCTGCCATTGCACTGATTACAGCGGGCTTGATGTCGCTGGCGTTTATGGGATTTTCAGGACTGGATTAATGGTTACCGCTATTGTCGCATTAGCCGTTCTTGCCGTGATCTTTGGCCTGGCCCTGGGATATGCCGCCATTCGTTTTAAAGTCGAAGGCGACCCGTTGGTGGAAAAAATTGATGCCATATTGCCGCAAACGCAATGCGGCCAATGCACCTATCCCGGATGCCGACCATACGCCGAGGCTATTGCCAAAGGTGAAGCAGATATTAACCAATGCCCGCCTGGTGGCGAAACTACCATAATTGCACTGGCGGATTTACTGGGTCGCGATCCCAAACCACTCAACCCTGAGCACGGAGAAGAAAAAGCCAAACGTGTTGCGATCATTGACGAGCAGATATGCATAGGATGCACGCTTTGCATTCAGGCATGCCCGGTGGATGCCATATTGGGCGCCGCCAAGCAAATGCACACCGTTATAGAAGACGAATGTACCGGTTGTGATTTATGCCTCCCACCCTGCCCCGTGGATTGCATTGAGATGGTAGAAATTAAACCCACTACCGAAACCTGGACCTGGGACTTCCCGGACAGCTTACCAGACAACCTGGCATCGTTGGCCAATCGAGTGGAACCAGCCAGTTCAAACAATGGTGAAACCAGTTCGCCTTCGGATGACTCATCATCGAAGAAAACGGGTACCGAAGCATGATGCGCCGCCTGTTTAATTTTTCAGGTGGCGTGCGATTAAGAGAACACAAGCGTGTATCAACTTCGTCACCGGTGACACGCGCCACCTTACCAGAAAAAATTATTTTGCCGCTGCATCAGCATATAGGTACGCCTGCCAAACCGGTTGTTAATGTTGGCGACCAGGTGCTAAAAGGACAAATCATTGCCAAAGCGGGTAACAATATAAGTGCACCCATCCATGCCACGACATCCGGGACAGTAACTGCTATTGAAGACTATCCAATTCCCCATCCTTCAGGTTTACCGGCACCCTGTATCATCATAAAGACCGACGGAAAAGATAAAACCATTAGTAGTTTCGGACAATCGCGAGATTCCAGTTCCCTGACGGCCGAACAACTGCACGAAGAAATCAAACAGGCAGGCATCGTTGGACTGGGCGGCGCCGGGTTTCCCAGCTATTTGAAACTGGAAAACAAAGACAAAAAAATTACCACGCTGATATTAAATGGCGTGGAATGCGAACCTTATATCACCTGCGACCAGATGTTAATGCGCGAACACCCGGTCGAGATCGTTAAAGGCTTGAAGATCATGCAGCGAGCCCTGCAGATCGACCACTGCATTATTGCCATTGAGAACAATAAACCAAAAGAACTGCAACTAATGCAGGAAGCGATATATGAGGCGGACGCTGATCATGTCGAAGTCGTACAGGTGCCAACTGTTTACCCAGCGGGTGGTGAAAAACAGTTAATACAAATGTTGACCAACCAGGAAGTGCCCAGCCAGGGATTGCCAATGGACATTGGTATAGTATGCCATAACGTCGGCACTGCTTACGCCGTGCTACGCGCCATAGAACACAGCGAACCATTAATTTCGCGCTACATTACCGTTGCCGGCAGTGTCGCCAAAGCAAAGGTACTTGAAGTATTAATTGGTACGCCGGTCAGCCATTTAATTGAAGAATGTGGTGGAAACCGTAAAACCTTAAGTCGCGTCATTATGGGTGGGCCCATGATGGGATTTGCGCTGCATGATGATGAAGTTCCGGTAGTAAAAACCACCAACTGTATTCTGGTTAACTCGGTTACTGGAGACGTCCCCTTACCATCTCGCAGCAACACCGCAATGCCCTGCATCCGCTGTGGTGCCTGCGCTGAAGCCTGCCCAGCCGGCCTGCTTCCACAACAACTATATTGGTATGCACGCGCCAAGGAGTTCGACAAAGTACAGGACTATAACCTGTTTGATTGTATAGAATGTGGTTGCTGCGACTACGTTTGCCCCAGCGCCATTCCGCTGGTGCAATACTACCGTTATGCCAAATCAACGATCTGGCAACAGGAGAAAGAAAAAACGTTTTCTGATGTTTCTCGACAACGACACGAGTTCCATAATTACCGTATCGAACGAGAAAAGAAAGAACGTGAGCTACGCCATAAGCAAAAACGCAAGGTAGTAGAAAAAACCAGTAGCCAGGATGATAAAAAAGCGGCTATTCAGGCAGCCATGGAACGGGTACGAAAAAAACGAGAGCAGGAACACGTGCAGCCACAAAACATCGACAACCTGACAGAACAACAACAGAAGCTTATTGAAGAAGTGGAAGCGCGGCGCAAAAAGAAACTGGAAGACATACAAAACGACAACTAAACGTTACTACGTGTTAAATTACGTGTCCTGGAAAGTATACAAGCAA
>NZ_CDLKIE010000139.1:0-7752 GCF_975902315.1 Kaarinaea lacus
TTATTGATGGCGACCATATAGGTGGCTATGAGGACTTGCTTGAACTGGACAAGAGCAGGGGGCTTGAGAAGCTTCTGTAACGCATCAATGAAGACGTTTGTTTGCGTGCTTTAACTGGTATCTATATCGATACTTCTTTAAAACGTCATTGCAGGAGTTTATCCTGCAGTTACAGGGCGCGAGCTTAATTCACCGACACTTTATATGAACGTATCAACCACCAATGGCGCCTGTAATTGTTGCCACGGTGTAAATAGACCTTCAATATTTGCCCAATAACTTTCAGTAAATACACGCTGATGACGTTTGAGCAGCACGTACGCCATTAGTCAATGAAAGTGCTGTAACAAGGAGGAACGTAGGAATGATAATAAAATTGCTTAGTATTACCATGATGGTTTTGATTGTTTTGACCACTGCTTGTGCCAACTCTGGCGACAAATGGTCGCATGAACAGTTAGATAAGGGTGATAGTGTGGATAGTGGCTGGAAGCAAAATCCAGCAACAACCGATGATCGGAAGAAAACATCCAGCTCTTACTGGGAGAAAGAAGGCCGCTATTAATGGGTTGTGTGCCTCTCTTCAACGATGGGGTGAAGCAAATCCATGCAAGTTATTGTTCAATTAGTATTACTTTTGGGAATAAACTCTGTCTTTGAAAGTTTGATCTAAAAAAATCTTGCGTGATAAATACGCTTGTTTGGTTATAGACAGGGATGGTTTTTTCAGCCTTCAATTCCCGCCTGTCGAACATGCTTAGTCAGTGGTTGTATAAAAAAGCCGGGGATGTATTCCCCGGCTAAAGCCGCAATAACTGAATCATCGTGGGACTGGCTGGCGCCAGGTGTTTCGAAACAACGCTGGCGAGAAAAAATCAAGAAGCGAGAGTGAACAGCAAATAATTGCGATCACCATTCCATACGATTCCAATCTCTCTGGCCTGCTTTTAAATAACTATTTATATATAAATGTGCACGGAAACGTACTTTGAGCATGTTGCTGCTATTCTGGCGGGCGGCCAGTATAAATTAAATGTTAGAAGTTGACTCAAAGCCACTTATTCCGACAGGCGAAGATACAACTTATCGGGAGCAGTCCAGGGTTTGTTAGTTGTTATTTCCATAACCATAAATGCTCCAGGAACGCTTTGAGTTTGGTAGGTATCCACTGCCGACTTGCATACATTGCGTATAGCGTTACGGTAGGGAATGTATAGTCTGTTAATAATGGTACCAGCCTCTTATCCTTAACGTCCTGTTCTGCGATTCGTTCCGGTATCAGGGCAAAACCCACCCCGTCAATTGCTGCGCGTTTACAGGACAGAACATCGTTAATGCGAATCCTGGCCTTTTGATCAATTGCATATTTCTCTTCATTCCTGGTCGCCGGAATAGAAACCATACTTCCATAGGGAAACCAGATGTAATCATGCTTCTCCAAATCCTTCATCGTTTTGGGTTTACCTCGCCTTTTTATGTAAGCTGGTGATGTATAAATACCTAATTCAGTATCCAGTATTTTTTTAGCAATTAATGAAGAATCTTCCAGGGCGCCGAATCTGGGCATAAGGGCAAGATCGATACGCTCGTTAATAATATCAACGGGTGGATTTCTCAGTACCAGATCGATTTCCACTTTTGGATGTTTTTTTAAAAATGGATCAATCAGGCTGCTCACAAAGATTTGTCCAAAATCAATCGGTGTAGCAATCCGCAATAAGCCCTGGGGTTCTGTGCTGAGAGTCTCCGCAAAATGCTCTGCTTCTTTCGCAGTTTCGATGACTTGCTGACAGTATTGGTAGTATCCTTCACCCGCCTCCGTCAGCGTTACCGAACGAGTTGTCCGATTCAGTAGTCTTGTCCCCAGTCGTTCCTCCAATTGTGACACCTTCATACTCACCGTGGATTTTTCGATCCCCAGCTCCAGTGATGCCTTTGTAAAGCTCTGTTTTTGTGCGACTTTCCCAAAGATCAGCATCTGATTCAGATCCATCCTAGCCTCCCAGATTGTTCAAATATATGAACAGTGATTTCTAATAATAGGGGATTATCATTTTAAAATAAACAGTCATACTTACTACAACTTCAAACGAAGTTATACGCTCAACCACAAAGGAGATCGACATGAACAAAACAAACATAGAAAACATCACTAACTCAGATCGTGTAATCAGAATCGCAGCAGGCCTTGGAATGGTATTTTCAGTCACCCTGCAGTCCGGTCCGATTGGAGTAGCAGCGATACTGCCTCTATTTGCGATCTACCCTATCATGACAGGTGTCGTTGGCTGGGATCCGATTGTGAATCTTTTTTCTGCTCGCAAACAACAATCAGACGATAACCTCAAAGGAACTGTTGCCAATGCGAGTTAATGGATTAAGACAAATAACGTATAAAGTCAAAATGCCAATGGTCACTATTGCCAGATGGGAGAACGGATGTATCGCAGAAGAGCATCTGTTTTGGGATAATGCTGAATACATGAAACCGCTGGGGCCTGGAAGCCAGGCAACCCAGTAACAGGTACCAGCCGACGGTCTTGCCTTCTGTTTGCTCTGGCAAGACTGCGATTGAACCGAGATGAGCACTATAATATTTCAGGATTGAAATCATGGTAGATACACAACAAGCAACTGAAAGTCATGCAACAGAAAGTCAGGCAACTACCAGTCGTGACCGCATGCCGGTGGTATATGTCGGTCACGGCTCACCCATGAATGCGATCGAAGACAATCGCTGGAGTCGTGGTTATGCCGAACTGGGGAGCCTGGTTCCGCGGCCGGCGGCGATTCTGGCAATCTCGGCGCACTGGTATACAAAAGGCAGTTACCTGACAGCCAATACACAACCACCTACTATTCATGACTTTGGTGGTTTTCCAGACGCACTGTATAACATCGAATACCCGGCACCGGGTGATCTCGCGCTCGCCGAATCAGTACGTGATCTGCTTGGCAAGGAGCGCGTACAACTCAGTGATGACTGGGGGTTGGACCATGGTATCTGGTCGGTGTTGCGCTGGATGTATCCGCAAGCGGATATACCCGTGGTTCAACTAAGTATCGATAATCGTCTTGATGTACAGCAGCATTATGAAATCGGTCGTTCTCTTGCCGAGCTTCGTAACAGCAACATATTAATCATCGCCAGCGGCAATGTGGTCCACAACCTGCGTGATGCATTCCAGCAAATGCGAGCCGGTACTTCAGTTACGCCCGACTGGGCAAGCCGTTTTGATGAAGCCGTCAAGCAGGCGTTACTTCAACATGACATCAAAACACTGTTATCGTTGTGGCCCGATAGCGCCGATGGACAACTCGCCAATCCCACGCCGGAACACTGGTTGCCCCTGCTTTACGCAGCCGGTGCGGCAGATGAAAGTGATCGCGTCAGCTTTCCCACAGAAGGATTTGACCTGGGATCACTTTCGATGAGGAATGTTATTTTTGGATCACATTAAGGCGTTTGACCGTTTCAATTCGCACGCTACCGCTGCAAAGTACTCATTGCTATTCTGAGATCACGCGTCCTCTCACTGTCTACCTTTCTACCTTTCTACCTTTCTACCTTTGTGTCTATAGGTTGATTCGGAATCTTCTAAAAACATTTATAGATATTTTTTACGGCCCATTCGGGTGAGTGTTTTTCCTTTGCTGTTTTGGAGCGCAGGATTAATTGATTATTGATGGGGAGGTAAGTGATTGTATTTTTTATTTAATTTCAGGGTGATTGATTTGTGCTCATAGATTGAGCGCTTTTTGAAATAAACAAATGAAAATTCAACTAATCTGAAACATCAGTATTTCTTTATGAGTGAGAGCATTTTTTAAAAGACACAAATTTTCGCGTGGTTTTCCTGACTAAATTTGTCGGCTATTCTCAGTGTCGTGGTTAAAGTAAGTTAATTAAAAATTGTTTCGAATTATATTTAAGGCTTTCGTTTAAGGTCTTTAACAAAAGCCAGGGTTATTTCCGAATACAACGAGGAGTACTGAGACTATGTGGCTTGCAGAAAAACTTGATCCTGTTGCACCACTGAATAATCGTAAAGATATAGAAAATTTTATTGACCAGAGCCTGATGGGTGACTGGATTATTCGTATAGAGTACTCAGGTCGCAATGCTCAGGGACAATCAGATTGGCTACAGTGGGATTCTACTTTTTTTGCGATCACTTCTTCTGACGATGTTATGGAAGCAATCGATTCATGCTACGCATACTTCCCTGATCGGGAAATTCGAATTCATGCTGAAAAAGTTCGACCCCAAACACGCATGGTTTACAGTGTGTATCAACCTGTGGAGTCTGGTCTTAATGTCAAAGCCCCGGTAGCCGTAGCTGTTGCTTCTGAAGCAGCAAATCAGGAATGGCACCAGCCTGTGGATGAAAGTGTTTCTGCCAGGGGTAATAAAGCGTGGCGATTTCTGGCAGCAGCGGGAACACTGGCAGGTACGCTTATCGTTTGGGAGGCTGCTTCAAATTAGTTTGTTATTTATATTTCTAAACACTCCGTAACTAAATGGATCGGATAACAAGCTATTCTGAGATCTGAGCGATTTTTTCCTATACATATTCCTTTCTGAATTCATTGTCATTCGTCTATACATCGACGAAAGCACCCATTGTTTATCCTGTTATTTATGTGTGGAATCTAAACTTTTTTAATCGAACTGGTCTACGAAAACGGAGAGCTAGTGAGCCTGAGTACTTAAGATTTCTTATTAAATTACAGTCAGTTAACAAACTAATTTGATATTTTAGGCACTGCTTATTGCCTGCCCATCCTCCGGTTATCTATAGCAACGATAATCACGCCTTCTCCCAATTCATAACTCCCGCTCTATGCAATCCTAAAGAAATATCGATTAGTAATGATTTCACCGCCTGCATAGACTCTCCTCAATTCAAAATTTTAACTCAGATTCACTCACTTAATGAATTAAAGGAGCTGACCAATGGCCTCGAAAGCTTATGATGCAGGCGTAAAAGAATATCGCGATATGTACTGGACGCCGGATTACGTTCCATTAGATACCGATTTACTGGCGTGTTTTAAATGTACTGGACAGGAAGGTGTGCCACGCGAAGAGGTTGCTGCTGCGGTAGCGGCGGAATCATCAACCGGTACCTGGAGTACGGTATGGTCAGAATTATTGACTGACCTTGAATACTACAAGGGACGTGCTTATCGCATCGAAGACGTACCAGGTGACCCTGAGTCTTTCTACGCTTTCATTGCATATCCCATTGACTTGTTCGAAGAAGGTTCCGTGGTCAACGTGCTGACTTCTCTGGTCGGTAACGTGTTTGGATTTAAAGCGCTGCGTCATTTGCGTCTCGAAGACATTCGTTTTCCTATCGCTTACATCAAGACCTGTGGTGGTCCGCCAGCGGGAATCCAGGTTGAACGTGATCGCCTGAATAAATACGGACGACCAATGCTGGGTTGTACTATCAAACCGAAACTTGGTCTGTCTGCTAAGAACTATGGCCGTGCTGTTTATGAATGTTTGCGCGGCGGTCTGGACCTCACCAAAGATGATGAGAACGTTAACTCTCAGCCTTTCATGCGCTGGCGCGATCGTTTCGAGTTTGTAGCGGAAGCTATCCAGAAAGCGGAACAGGAAACCGGTGAACGTAAGGGGCATTATCTTAATGTTACCTCGGCAACTCCTGAAGATATGTACGAACGTGCAGAGTTCGCAAAAGAATTGGGTATGCCCATCATCATGCATGACTTTTTAACTGGTGGTTTCACAGCGAATACCGGTCTGGCTAACTGGTGTCGCAAGAATGGTATGTTGTTACACATCCATCGAGCGATGCACGCGGTAATCGACCGTCATCCAAAACACGGTATTCACTTTCGTGTACTGGCCAAGTGTCTGCGTCTTTCTGGTGGTGACCATCTGCACACCGGTACCGTTGTCGGAAAGCTGGAAGGTGATCGTGCTTCCACATTAGGTTTCGTGGATCAGTTACGAGAATCCTTTGTTCCCGAAGATCGTTCACGTGGTGTTTTCTTCGATCAGGACTGGGGTTCTATGCCTGGTGTATTCGCTGTTGCTTCCGGCGGTATCCACGTCTGGCACATGCCTGCACTGGTTACAATATTTGGTGATGATTCCGTACTGCAGTTTGGTGGTGGTACACAGGGTCACCCCTGGGGTAACGCGGCCGGTGCTGCCGCGAACCGCGTCGCACTTGAGGCCAGTGTTAAGGCGCGTAACCAGGGTCGCGAGATTGAGAAAGAGGGTCGTGACATTCTTACCGAAGCAGCCAAGAGCAGTCCCGAACTGGCAGTCGCCATGGAAACATGGAAAGAGATCAAGTTCGAGTTCGATACCGTTGACAAGCTGGACGTGTCTTAAGCGGGACGTGTTTAAAAAAGCAAACACTAGATTAAAGATTTAATTTAAGAGGATAAAACAATGCCAATGACAAATCAGCAAGGTGATTTCCAGACCTCTCAAACGCTTGAGACTTTCGGTTTTTTGCCCAAGCTTACACAAGAAGAAGTTTATGAACAGATTATGTATATGGTTTCCATGGGTTGGACACCTTCCATTGAACATGAACATCCAACAGGTGCAACAAATCACTACTGGACCATGTGGAAGTTACCGATGTTCGGCGAATCAAACCCGGCTCGCGTGATGGAAGAACTCGAAGCTTGCCGTCGAGCTTATCCTGATCACCATATTCGACTGATTGGATATGACAACTATACCCAAAGCCAGGGTGTGAACTTCGTTGTTTTCGAAGGTCATGCTTAAAGTCGATATCCTGAATATCGGTAGTGACCATTTTTAATGGTAGTGGTTGAAAGGTAACAGTTTTAACAGTCAAAGTATTAACGATTAACGCAAGAGGCGGGTTTAACATGTCACAAGCTGCAATGGCAAAAGCAAACAGCACCAGGGCAATGGCACTTGAGCGACGCAAGGCAATGTCGGTGGGTGGAAAAGCAGCGCTTAAACTTGCTGGTGGAAATCCTGCGCCAGCCAGTCGTGCAAGTGCTCCTTCTGCGACGCAACCTGCACCTGCAAAGATGTCAGGTACAGGTAAGAGCGCTCGTGAAGTGTCGCTGGCACGGCGTAAAGCAATGTCTGTAAGTGGCAAAGTTGCCGCTGGCAGCCAGGACCGTACTCGAACAGGTTCAAGAAAATATCCGGCTAAAGCGGAAGCTCAGGATGCACAGACAGCACAGTCAGCCGAAAAAGGCTGCGGTTGTGGGTGTGGCGGTACCAGGAAAGATACTTGTGTGAACCGAGATAGCCAGGACAGGACGATGAGCGCGATGCCAAAAGCACCTGTTGCAGTTCGTACGCCAAAGGTTGCTTCAAGTTCTGCGGCTAAAACTGCTGCACTGGCACGTCGTAAGGCTTTGTCGAAATTTGGCAAGGCGGGTGCCGGCGCCGTTGCAGTCAGTGAAGCGCAAGCTGCTCGAGAGAGCAATCCCAAATTGTCTGGACGTGAACTTGCCAAAGAACTGCGTGAACAGCGCAGTAAAAATGGCAACGCAGGTCAGGAGAAATCTGCACCTTGTGGTCGTCAACGTAAAACAGCTAACGTCGAAGCGGGACCAGCGGAAGATGCATCCTGGAAAGTGGGTGCCAGTGTAACCGTTAGCGGACAACCTGTTACCGGAACCATGGTGGGTCGTCAGGAAAACATGACGGGAGACGAACCTAGTACTTGCCGGACGGTCACTGGTACCGAATACCTTGGCGCAGATATTTTTAATAAA
>NZ_CDLKIE010000140.1:0-4669 GCF_975902315.1 Kaarinaea lacus
AAGTGGACAAATCATCAGCAAGTTTGACTGGCCGCAATTGCGAGCTGTTCGGTGCCACACCCAGCTCCAGCATACGGTCGATAATGCGATTCGCATGCTGTAGCTCTTCATCCGCTTCCTTCGATAAGCTGGCGGCTGCTTCGCTTAACCCCCAGGCCGCAACCAAGCGCGCCTGGGTGCTATATTGCTGAACAGCGGAGAATTCCAGACTAAGGGCTCTGCCCAAATACCCCAAAACTCTCTGATCGGGTTTTGACGCCGACATTTCGCCGCCTGCCTAATCAAACGGAAAACCTTAAGCAGCCGCAGCCTTGGAAGAACCACCACCTGTTGGCAATACCGGCTCAACTTCACGGTGTGGGCGTGCAATGATGTGCGCCGCAACCAGGCCGTCACCTACGCGTTCGCAAGCATCGGCACCAGCACGCACTGCTGCATTAACAGCACCAGTTTCGCCGCGAACTAAAACAGTAACATAACCACCGCCAACGAATTCACGACCGATCAGTCGAACTTCCGCTGCCTTGGTCATGGCATCTGCGGCTTCAATAGCAGGAACCAGTCCACGCGTTTCGATCATACCCAGGGCAATACCATAATTTTCACTAGCCATTGTTTTATCTCCAAACGTAAAAGAAAAAAATCATTTACATAGGCTGCGATGTCGCCGCAGCCGTGCAAATTTATTTAGAGTCGAGCACAGGCTCAACTTCACGGTGCGGACGTGCAATGATGTGCGCCGCAACCAGACCGTCACCTACGCGTTCGCAGGCATCAGCACCGGCGCGTACTGCCGCATTAACAGCACCAGTTTCGCCACGAACCATAACCGTAACGTAACCGCCGCCAACAAACTCTCGACTGATCAATCGAACTTCTGCTGCTTTAGTCATCGCATCAGCCGCTTCGATGGCGGGCACCAGCCCGCGCGTCTCAATCATACCCAGTGCTATGCCGTAGTTTTCACTTGCCATCTTTGTGTCTCCTGTTGAATAAAATGTTTAACAAATTTCTTTCTTTAATGCGTAATAGTTACTGTGTATTAGTTTGTTGATTACCATTCACCTGCAGTTGTTCAGGCTCTGGCTCCCAATAATCTATAATGCCGCCAATGGTAAGGTCGGTAAGAACCTCAAAATCACCTGCTGCATAACGTGCTGCCGATCCACTCACCGTATAAACCCAATTTCCTGGGCGAGCACCGACCGGATCCACAGCCACTTGCCGTTTACCGTCTGTTGCGCGAAGCACTCGCAAACTGGTTGCATGCAGTCCGTCGATGCGACGTGTACAAACCAGGGCTGACTCTACCTGAAGGATTTCCATCAGGACGCACCTTTTTCTTGCGGCGGCCAATGATCAATAATGCCAACAATGGTCAGATCACTTGGATAATCTTTGCTGCCAGCCGCTTCACGTGCTGCGGAACTGCCCACACATATCACCCAGTCGCCGGGTTTACAGCCGACCGAATCTACAGCGACGGCTAAAACACTGCCATCGCGCACCACTTGCAGGTGTCTATGCTCCATCGCTGCAATGCGGTTGGTGGCTACTAGCGGTCTTTCTATCTGGCAGATTTTCATCAGTGACCTCCAACTTCAGGTGTATTCACAGAGCAGGCGAAAATTTCCAACGGACTGTCGCCATCACAGTCGCGTGCCACCTGCAGTACATGTAACAAGCCTTGCTTGCTCAAATCTTCAAAGCGCTCGGACAATGCCTGCGCTACTCTTCCGCAACGTTGTTCCGCGCGTTCCCGAGCTCCAGGTACATCGCCGTGGTAATCGAAGCGCACAACAACCGGCACCGGTAATCCATGCGATACATTTAGTCCTTTAAAAATCTTGATACCGACATCAAGATCGGCAGCGCCCTCTTCAACGGTATTGAGATACGCAAAATACATCAAATTACGTAACTGAATATCCTCGAATCCCACACCGGCACCAATAAAACGTTCAGCGTGTCCGATGTCCGGATAGCGTTCACCGTGACGACCAAGCACATAAGCGATCTGCGACAGGTTGTTCTCGATTAAACGCGCAACTAATTGCGCCATACCCGTTGCAACATCTGCCGAACACTGTTGAATAGTCGATTCGATCGACCGTTTTGCCGCCGTTGAATCCAGGCGTGACGTTTCGGTATAAACAGTTTGCGTATCAACGTATTGATCAAGCGTCATCTGGCCATTGCCATCTGGAACGTGCACTCTCATTGAGTCGGTGTCGGTATCAACGCCAATCAACAACAAATCAATAGAGGCACCACAACAAAAACTGTTTTCGACAGCCTGGCGAAAATTTACCAGGCGATCCAGGCCCGCTTGCGCGGCCTTTTGCGTATCTGAGCCATGAGCCGCACAGCCTTCATGATCCGGATTACCAGAACTAAAATGGTAAGCTACGACTTTCAAATAACGTGTTGGCGCATCGACTGAATTCGGCTTGCCTTCACGAAAACGTTGCAATTCTATTTCCATCCATTTTTCCAAACTGTCTTCCACATCGAACATTGCGCCGGCGTATGACTTACGTCGCACAGCACGTGGCGGCAATCGCAGGACATAACGCACCAGGTGGGCCAGACGTCCGTCCGCGCAAGGTGTAATGTCCATGGTGTGAAAGCCACACGACTGTAGAAACGCGTCAAATTCTTTTTCCGCTGAATCCGACGAAGCATGGGATGTAAAAAACTCATCACAAAAGCGCTTGTAGGTATTAAAAACACACCAGGCAAACAGTTGACGCATATCCAGTTGTTCCACCCAGGCATCTGCCAGAATCGATTCTGGCAATTCAAATCCCAGGCGCTCACGGGCAATGGCTTGTGCCCTGCTTTCAAATTCACCTTCATGCTGCATTGCTGAAATTACTTTGAGTGTCGGCACAATATTGTCAAACGCCTGCTTAATCTCATCTTCGTAGCCCAGCAAACGCGCATTCTCATCGTTGCGGCACAATGGATGTTGTGCACCAATATTCAATGCCGCAATATTGTTATTTCCAACTACAACGCTAATGTCACGTCCATCACGCCCTTCGTTACCACTACGAAGTGCAACTGCACCCGGACGACGCAGAGGCGCCGTGCCCCGTGTCCGATTACTTGCTGCATTTTGTTTGCGTACTGTGCGTAACATTTTGTTTGTTCCCGTTCTCTAACCTGTGATCCTTGGACGTTATCCGCGTGCACCACCGGAATAAGTAATTAATGAACCTTTGTCAGTGTTGCCACTGCCACCGGTAACCCGGCTAACAGGCTCAGGAATATTATTTGGGCGAGTCATATCAGTTCGCTGCTGCATCGCACTCATTGGGCCTCCGCGCAATGTCATGTTTCGTTGAGTCGCTGAAGCACCTTCGGTACCGGTAACCTGGTCACCACGGTCCCAGTCATCCCCGGTAATCTTTAGTCCTGTTTCCATACCTTCACCGGTAACGCGAGACTTAACCCGACCACCCACATTTTCCGCGAAAGTAGTCATCGTTGGCTGAGCTATCTGGATATCATCAAAGCGCGCTTCTTCCGTACCTGTTACCTTTCCTGCGGCCTTACCAAAAGATCCGGTTATATGCCCGCTCTCATATCGTGAACCGGTAACATGTGAAAACGATCCGTCATGTTGCGCGGCGTGAATCGGCGCACTAACGCTAAAATTACTCCAGGGAGTATTTGCTGATTGCGGAAAATCAGGGCTACCTCGCTCTGCCGCTACAGAAGGACATGCCGCTGCCGCCTGGTCAGATCCCACGTAAGGCGTACCGCTGACGGGCTCGCATGCGCCTTTATTTGCACCAGTCATCTTGCCGCCGATACCAGGTTGTTGCCCTGTCATGGGTTGGCCAAATCTGCGACCAGATGGTTGCATGCGTGCTTGCGCTGCATAGGCTTGCGTCTCATCACAGTATGCCTGGTACTGGTCTGCACCCGCGTAAGGCGTTCCGGTCGTTGCTTTACAAGTACCCGGCTCGTCACCCGTTACTATTTTTGAACGTTGCGCCAGGTCACCAGTAACTTTTAAACCTGCCAGAGTTTGTGAAACCGCAATTTTACTGTCAGTAGGGCTTGGCGTTGATTTGCAAAACTTGCCGTACTGTTCCCGGCCTGCATACTCATCGCCGGTGACGTTTTTGCAACTACCAAAGTGGTTACCCGTCATTTGCTCACGTCGACCCACCATGCTTCCGGTGACACTTCCACCACGCAGCGTAGTACTCACACCAACTTTGTTGGGCGCGGAGCCAATGTTTTCTGGCCGGTTGTATTGTGTGCCTGTTAAACGTTGCCGCTGACCGTATTCATTGCCAGTGACATTTTCAGTTCGGCCAACGTTGGCTCCTGTCACCCTTCTTCCTTTCATGGTTTGCGCCATAGAAGTAGCAATGCTCGGTGTTGGATTAGAAAAATTACCGCAGAAATCCTGAGAATTTTCCGCGCTGGTATATTCATTTCCAGTTACACGCTTACAAGCACCAGCCTCATTACCAGTAACATTGGTGGAGTTGTTAATGCGGTTTCCACTTACCAGGTTGCCGCGCGATGTCGTTGTCACTTCCACTTTTTTTGCAGTGGTTGCTTTCGCGCCGCTTTGGCAAAATTTGTTAAATATATCCGCGCCAAGGTACTCAGTACCGGTAATCGTCCGGCAAGTGCTGGGCTCATC
>NZ_CDLKIE010000141.1:0-11956 GCF_975902315.1 Kaarinaea lacus
GAGAGCACTTCCCATAATGCAATGACTACAAGCACCCCGAAAAAAAAACTCAGGCGTATAGGGGCCTCGTTGCTGGTAATAAATTCGTCAATAGACATTATTGGTGTTTTCCTCCAGTGCGGGATTTTTTTCCATTATCGAGTGACAAAAAGCGCATGCTATACTGGATGTTATATTCTACTATTCAAGAGAATATAAGAACAGCCTGATAAAAACTGGCCCATATGTAAATCAATACATATGGGCCAAAGAGATTATGGTTGTTTACGATTGTTATTTCATTGCTACCTTTCTACGGCGATTAAACATTACGACTGCTAGCGCCAGGATTAACCAGTGCAAAGCACCAGCGCCCAACTCATCAAATGAACGCTTTTTGTTATCCCTGGAGTCTTTGTCACCGAATGGATTGTCTTTAGACATGTCTGATGGTTTTTCGTCAGCATCATGCGATTTTTCACCATCGGAAACATCTTTGCTGTCTTCTTCGGTATAGCCTGGGTCGAGGCCGCCATCTCCATCACCCGGAGCTGTTGTATCGTTTATATAAGCAGCAATCGCAGCAATATCGTCTGACGTTAATATATTGTCAAGGAATCTCATGTCCCTGTACTCATCGATAGCTTCAACGATATCACGCGCATCTTCACCACGGACTTCCCGGTTAAACTCCCTCGAGCCTTTTGCACCATGGCAACTTGTACAATAGGTGTTGTAGAGAGTCTCGCCATCTGTTTCAGTTTCAGTTGGCGGAGTTGGTGTAGTTGGCGTAGTTGGTGGTGTTGTTTCACCGATTTCCGCAGTGGTTTGGTTGCTATTAGTATCACCGCTGTCATCTGTCACAGTGAGCTGAACGTCATATGTTCCCGCTGCAGTGTAGGTATGAGATGGGCTGACACCGGTACCGGTATTACCGTCACCAAAGTCCCACTCATAGCTGACGATATTGCCGTCAGGATCAGTTGATCCACTGCCGTCGAACTGAACAGCAACATTAACAGTACCACTATACGGTCCACCGGCGTCCGCTATCGGTGCTTGTGGTGGAGGTGCTGCTGCAACAATTACTGCGGTGGTTTGGCTGTTGCCTGTATCACCACTATCGTCGGTTACCGTCAGTGTCACATCATAAGTTCCAGCTGTTGTATAGATATGTACGGGACCAACACCAGTACCGCTATTGCCATCGCCAAAATCCCATGCATAGCTGACAATACTTCCGTCCGTATCGGTTGAACCCGTACCGTCAAACTGTACCGCTACATCTACGGTGCCATTATAAGGGCCCCCTGCATCCGCAACAGGTGGTTGTGGATTTGTTGCAGGAACGATAGTGATATTTAACGTGGCCTGATCTGTCGCTCCATCATTATCAGTTACCGTCAACGTCACCGTATAGGCGCCCGCTGCATAGGTATGCGATACCGTTGGGCCGGAGCCGGCGGAACTGTCACCGAAGTCCCATTCATAGGTGGCAATAGTGCCATCGCTATCAGCGGAACCCGTGCCGTTAAAGGTTACAGCGACGCCTTCCGTACCATTGCTGGGACCGGATATTGCTGCAACCGGTGGTACATTGGTTGCCGAAATCTCAATTACCTGTGTGGCATGACTGAACGCGCCATCGTTATCAGTGACCATGAGTGTAACAGTGTATGTGCCAGCGGCAAACGCATGTTGCACCTCGACTCCCGAAGCGGCGGAGCCATCATCAAAGGTCCAGTCGTAGGCGACAATGGTGCCATCGGAATCTGATGAGCCACTGCCATTAAAGGTGATCAGATTACCTTCGATCCCTGTTGTTGGTGCGGTAATAACGGCAACAGGTGTTTGGTTTGTCGGTTGGCTAACGGTGACCTGAAGTGTGGTGGTGCCTGTACCGTCACCCGATGTGCCACCATTACCATTAGTTGACATGCCTGCAGCATAAATAGTGTAAGTACCTGCTGCAGTGGGTGCCTGCCAGTCAAATGACATACTGTAGGTTCCACCGCTCATTGATGCCGGTGAGTTATGAACCAGTTCAGTATTGCTGACTCTGACACCTGAAGCAGCAGTGTTAACCAGTACGCCGGCATTGGCACTAATGTCAAAACCGGCACTACTGGCTGCGCCGCCCGTGATCGTCAGTGTGTAGCTGTCCGTTGATCCCGGTGTTACCGTGGTACTGCCTGACGACGTTAATGTCACCGTGGGTGCTGTACCCTGTGGGTGACAAGCCGTGCACGTTGTGTTTGCCCCTGAATAACCACTAATACCGCCTGGTAAAGCGACTACACCTTGCGGAATTAAAAAACAGGTTATTGTGACTGCAAGGGCGAATACGGTTCGACATGGTTGTCGAGTATTCATTGTACTACCCTCCTTTGTATGCTCACATAGTTAAAACAATTTCCTGTTCTGAATTTTTTGCCTGGACTTGCCGTTGGTTCACAATTAAGAGGGGGCGGGAAATTGTGGTCGGCATTTTTTATGGTGGGCAAATACTATATGAAAGGAATGCGATTGCCATTGATGCGCATCAGTTAACAGAGTGATGTTTATAATTTATTGTAAAAAATATTTTGATCGAAACGCCTTAAAAACTTGGTTTGTTTTTTAACGGATATGATCATGAAAATAATGTATTACAAAAGTAGTATACAAATAATTTGTTTCTATTACTTTGGTTAGCGGTACATATCTAAAAGTGTCAATATCAGCTCTTCATATGTCGCAATTAATGGTGATTTTTTTCCAGTGATTAATGTTTGCGTGAATCAGCGGGTATGCCGCCATAAAAAAAGGGAAACAGTAGATGTTTCCCTTATTTGTCGTACGTATGACAAAGGCTGGTAGTGCCAATACTAATTCATACTTTTTTAGTCATCATTTCCATAACTGCACAACTAATGGTCTCTAGCAGAAATGGGCTCTACCAGGCATATGCAGCATTTGCTGTGAATTGAGTAATGTCCCCTTCGTCAAGGCCATCACCGATGCCGGGTAAATACTGAGCTTCAAGGCGAATTAGGAAATGTTGAGTCGCATTAATGTTAAATCCTGCACCAAGTGCGAAATCTATACCGTCGTCTCCTTCTAATGTTAAACCCTGTAGCTCAACTTCGGTACTCCAGATGTTCAAGCCAATTTTGCCATATAGGTCAAATGTCTGATTAAGTGGTAAATAACCAACGCCGGAAAAGATTAAGTGATCTGCCAAATGAGTAACTGTGTCGCCCGGAAAGGTAACGATTCCAAATGAGTCGACCCAGTCATGCTCGGACATACTGAATTCCATTTCCATGCCTAAGTTACCTTTGCGGGTACCGAAAAATAGCCTGATGGGTGATCCATCGTCAACGTCGTATGTCCCTAAAAGTGGTTTTATGTCCCAACTGGCTGTACCAAAACCTGCCCCAAGATAATTGGCAGCAAATGCATTACTGTTAATACTTGCGAATAGCATGACTAATAAAACAATGCTTCCCCTAACTTGTCTAAGTCCCATGTGATACTCCTTATTTAAAAACGTAAAACAATCATTGTTATATTTTGCAACCCACGATTGTTTTGTGGGTAAGGTTTATGCGTATGCCGAAGAGGCAATAGTTTGTGCCTGCAATAAAAGTGCGATTAGCTAGAGTGATAATGTTAAGTGGAGCATTGGTAATGCAGAGTGGTTACCACTATTCCCTGTTAACAGCCATAAATTATGTACTTCGGCAAACTTTAAAGTAAGTGTTATTGCATGTAGCGGTTTACTCATTTATGTATGCGCCGAAGATTATAACGGATCTAATAAGTTAATTATATGCGATTCTGTAAACTCTTGAGAGGAATGCTTTGCGATCTGTTGCTTACGTCAAAATCGATATATAGAGCTAATATATACACCAGGATTAATCCTCTGGTGTAAATATTTACCTTGAAGCAAAATTAAGTAGCGGCGCATAATTCCCTCCGCTGTTAAATAATAATAATTATAATCAGGGAGAATATTACTAATGAACAATATCTGTTTTTTGTTTCTTGTCGGCATACTTTTCTTTACTACCTCCGCAAATGCCACATTAATTTATTCAGAATATGTTGAAGGCTCCAGCTTCAACAAAGCGATCGAATTGTTTAATTCTGGCGATGAAATCAATTTTGATGCAGACAGTTACGCTGTCGAAATCTATTCCAATGGAGCATCCACAGCTTCTTCTACTATTAACCTCAGCGGTGTGCTAGGACAGAATATGACATTTGTCATTGGGCACAGCAGATCCAGTGGGTCCATCCAGTCAGCTGCCAATCAGCTGTCCGGTAGTCTTAATTTTAACGGTGATGATGCCATTGTCTTAACGCATAACGGTATGATTGTTGATCGCATTGGTCAGCCTGGATTTGATCCGGGATCTGAGTGGGGTTCGGGTTTAACGTCGACACAGAACAACACCTTGCGTCGGCTGCCTGGCATTCTTTCAGGTGACAATACGGCGTTTGCGAATTTTGAACCGACACTACAGTGGGCGGGGTTCGCGCTGGATAGCTTCGATGGATTAGGGCAACACCAAATTAATCTGCCGGTTTCTAAAGTAGATCAGGTAGCTTCTGTTCCGGAGCCGAGCTCCCTGTGGTTATTATTATTAGGCATGCTCGGATTTCTTAAATCCGGGCGGCCAGGTCTGTTGCGGCCAAGTTTTTCTTAAAGCAATTCAAATGCCTGCCGATGATTCTAATGCGGAAGAAAGTTCTACTAATCGCTGCTAAATTGTACGAATAGTAGCCAGATTTTACGCTTGCTTGGCATTAACTCACCGGCTGTGGCGTTATATTGATTAGCTAATTAAGAAAGACTATGGGAAAGGGAACAAAGGACAATCGACTGGATGAGCTCAAGCGGCTGATTGACGACATCGAGGCCGTACGAATCAAGCCGCGTATGTCACCGAAATTCAAAAGTTGGCACCGCGAGACACTGGAAACGCTGGAACGTTTATTCGGTCGCAAGTCCCGCCAGGTGAAAGACTTTGAAGCCATTCGCTATAACCTGGCGTCGTTCTCCAATAAAACACCTGAAAGCAAGTTTGAAGAAGCTTTTCTACATGGTTTAATGAATGCCGCGGTGATGTTGTCATCCGCGGTGAAAGAATTGCAGGTGGAAGAGCCAAAGCGCGAACCTAACATTAAACCGCCTGAAGCTATTGAGCCCGAACCCATACTGAATACACCAGCATTTGTTAAACCAGCGGCTGATCCGGTAACACCTGCCGTAAGGGCAATCCTTAATGCGTCATCAGCGCCTGCTGCGAAAGAACCCCCCGCTATTGTCAAACGTGCAATGGCGGTGGCAGGACATAAAATATTTCTGCTGTACGCCAATGATCTAGGGATGAAAGATGAATTGTCTACTTTTCTTTCAAAGGTGGAAATATCTCCTATTGTTTTGAAAGAAAGCGCTGCCAGCAGTGTTAATTTAATCGATGAGCTGGAAAGATATGACGATGTAGAGTATGGCATTGTTATGTTAAATCCGGATGCATCTGGTATATCCGAAAGTACCGTCTACGAGCTTGGTCTAATTGTTGGTAAATTAGGAAGAAACCGGGTGTGTGGACTGGTGAAGAACCAGATTGATATTCTTGCGAACTATAGCGGGGTATCGTATGTGCCTGTAGATCCCGCAGGGGCCTGGAAATTTCTATTGATAAAACAACTCAAAGATGCCGGTTTTGATGTGGACGCCAACCTGGCTTTGTAACTTGCGGGCGTTATCTGCAATCAACTCGCTTTTCGGTTCTTTGGCATACTTTTCTTACTGTTCAGCCAGGTGATAATCGGTTTCCACTGATCGACATCGTGTTCAACCAGCGAATTCCTCATATCAAATATACCCAAACCACGCTCTGAGGCACGAATGTAGTTTTGTGTGTCACGCAATGTGGCAACGATAGGGATCTTCAGGTTTCTTAGAAACGTTTGCAGTTTCTCGTAGCCAGTCGAGTTTTCTTTTACCCGGTTGGCAATCAGTCCAATTTTAGTTTGCTCACGGGATACTTTACCGACCAGTAATAACTCCTGGATGTACTTGGTACCAGCACGCACGTCGATGGGTGAAGGAAGTACCGGTAATAAAATCGTTTCTGCCCTGCGCACCATCGTGGTTAAGTCGCGGCCCATCACCCCGGCATTCACATCAAAGATAACAATTTCCGTTCCATTAGGAACACGCAATGGATTGTTGACCGCATCAAGACCGGTAATGGGTGGGCGGCTTTCATCCCGTTTTAACAACCAGTCAAGACTGGAAAGTTGCGGATCGAAATCGGCAAGCACCACGTTCCTGCCTTTCTTGGCGTAGTGGCTGGCGATATTAGTGGCAATGGTCGTTTTGCCACATCCGCCCTTGGCATTTAAAACCATAATCCTGCGCATGGCCGAGTTCTTCCTATCTTGTTGATAACTAGTTCATAAATAAACCGATGCTAAGCATGTATCGGCAATTTATAGCGTCAAATTAACGACTTGTTTCACAAATCTAAGACTAATTGTCGAGAATCCCCAGAGATTCCCATAAATTATCGACTTTTTTACGGATTTCTTCAGTCATGACGATAGGGCGGCCCCATTCGCGGCGAGTTTCGCCGGGCCATTTATTGGTAGCATCCAGTCCCATTTTGGATCCAAGGCCGGAGATCGGTGAGGCAAAATCGAGGTAATCAATTGGCGTGTTTTCGATAAGTGTGGTGTCGCGTGCGGGATCCATGCGGGTAGTCATGGCCCAGATAACATCGTTCCAGTCGCGGGCATTCACATCATCATCCACGACAATAACAAACTTGGTATACATGAACTGGCGTAAGAAAGACCACGCCCCCATCATGACGCGCTTGGCATGACCGGGGTATTGTTTTTTCATGCTGATGACAGCAACACGATAGGAACAACCTTCAGGTGGTAAATAGAAGTCTGTAATTTCGGGGAACTGTTTTTGTAAAATAGGTATAAACACTTCGTTAAGTGCAACACCCAATACGGAAGGTTCATCCGGTGGCCTCCCGGTATAGGTGCTGTGATAAATCGGATTGTCGCGATGAGTGATGCGATCAATGGTAAATACCGGGAAGCGTTCGACTTCGTTGTAATAGCCGGTGTGGTCGCCGAACGGACCTTCATCGGCCATCTCATCCGGATGAATAACACCTTCCAGTACAAATTCTGCTGATGCGGGAACCTGCAAATCAGAACCCTTGCAATTAACGACTTCTGTCTTGGAGCCACGTAACAAACCTGCAAATGCATATTCGGACAAACTGTCAGGTACCGGCGTGACAGCACCCAGTATCGTAGCGGGATCAGCGCCTAATGCCACTGCAACTGGAAATGGTTCCCCGGGATTCGCTTTACACCATTCGCGAAAGTCCAGTGCGCCACCACGATGGGCTAACCAGCGCATAATAACTTTGTTTTTACCAATTACCTGTTGGCGATAGATGCCGAGGTTTTGTCGTTCTTTATGCGGGCCCTTGGTGACTACCAATGCCCAGGTTATTAACGGTCCCGCGTCTTCCGGCCAGCAGGTTTGAACAGGCAGTTGAGAAAGGTCGACATCGGGTCCTTCAATGATATTGCTTTGACACGGCGCAGATTTATTAAGCCTGGGTGCCATATTCAGAACCTGTTTGAACACGGGCATTTTTTCCCAGGCGTCTTTCATGCCTTTGGGCGGTTCCGGTTCTTTTAAAAAGGCCAGCAACTTACCGATTTCTCGTAAGGCCTCGATAGAGTCCTTACCCATACCCATAGCAACCCGCTCAGGTGTGCCAAATAAATTTGCAAGTACGGGAAATCGTGAACCTTTGGCGTTTTCAAATAAAATCGCGGGTCCACCTGCCCGCAAGGTGCGATCACAAACCTCGGTCATTTCGAGAAAAGGATCGATTTCCTGGGAGATTTTTTTTAACTGGCCTTTGCTTTCCAGTTGTGTAATAAAATCCCGAAGATCTTTGTATTTCATGGCGTGTATTTCTGGGTATTGGTGTTTAATGTGCCAGCTTATCTAGTCTGTGTAACGGTGCAAGTTATATTGTAGCCGACTTTAAGTATGGTTACAGTTAGCGGTATTGTGGCATAATCATAAATAAACATGAACCAGTTTCTGGGATTTGTATAATAGGGATTTGTTAATGCTGCGCTTCAAAACAACAATTAGAAAGGAATACACTCGTTGACTCGCCGGTTGCTCAATCGCAAAGAAAGCAATATTCATGAATTGTTGATACAGGTGAGCGACGCCACGCGCAAAGCTATCGGTAATGCCTTTTGTATTTTTTAGCGCGCGGTGAAGTGGTCGATCTAAACCAACAGATGGGATATATTTCGAAACTATTGTTGTTTGAAAGTGGTTTTAAACGTACTTAATTACACATCTGAATTGCAATCTATTCTATTTGTAGAAATATACCTCTACGTAGATTTTATATTCGGTAATCACATCAAATATTGCCTGGTCGTAGCCTTTACAATGCCGGTGGGCGAAATATACTGCTGCCAGAGGTCGAGCTTAGCGGGCTATCATACAGATTATAAAGATCATCATCGTTGAACCAAATTTGATCCGGGCCGGCGTCAATGTACAGCCTTGCCTCTATAAAGTGATCACCACCATTGTAAATGTTGCGTACATACCTTACCGGAATATCGTCATTGGTAAACCAGGTGCCGTCATTGCCGGGGTGTACTATGTAGTTTGCCTGGGTAAGTAGTCCGTCAGAGTAGGTGTACACAATTGCATTCACAGGTACATCGTCGTTTGTTTTCCAGGTTTTATCACTCCCACTGGAACCATACTCTACTGTTTTGACTAACTGATTTTCTGAATTGTACTGGTATTCTCGATAGCGTGATAACTGGTCATCGCTATTAAGCCAGATGCCATCTTCACCGGGTGACCAGTGGGTGCTACTCTGTATCACTTGATTTTGGCCATTGAATTGATAATGCTGATATCGATTTGCTGTATCGTCATCGTTAAACCATATGCCATCTTCTCCGGGGGTGGCATAGGTTATAGCAAGGTTTGGACCACCGTGATCACTATATGTAGTAATAGTATAACTTTGCGGTAAGTCATCATCAGTAAACCATTGCTGATCAGCACCGGCGGAGTAATAAGAAGCAAAAAATGTCTGTTTGCTGGATTCATCGCGAATACGTCTTGAATAGCTGCGCATTCGATCGTCGCTGGTAAACCAGGTGTCATCATCACCCGCAGTAAAGAAAAATCCTGTTAATTCCTCGTTATTATTATCTGACGCTAAATTGGCCCGGTAACTATCAGGGATATCGTCATCTGTTAACCATCGTTCATCTTGACCGGCATCACCATAGGTTACGCCTTCAACGGATATACCATTGATCATTTGTGCCTGATTATTGATATGTTGGGTTAATATATCATCATTTGTAAACCAGACATTATCAGCGCCCGGGTGTTTTATAGTGAGTGTTGATGAAAAACGGATGTCACTGTGATTGAATACACGACAAGCATAAATATCATCATCCGTATTAAACCATTGCCCGTCTTCCCCCGGGCCACCGAAGCTTAGCTCATGGGTACGATTCAGGCTGGCATCGTAATAGCTATTATTGTATTCATTGGGAATGTCGTCCTCTGTAAACCAAATTCTGTCTGGTCCCTCGTTGATGTAATTAATAGAAGTGACTTGTCTTTGTAGATGGTAGCTATTGCGGGTGTATGAAGATGGCGTATCATCATTAGTAAAAGGAAGTCCATCGAGTCCAGCATTATCATATGAAATCATCTCCGTTCTATTGCCGAGTACATCGAAATGGGTTGCTCGAGAACTTAATGCAGTGTCGTCTGCAGTAAACCAGATAAGGTCAGCTCCAGGTGAATCATAGAATATGTATCTGGTATTATTTCCATAGACGTTATATGACTGGGCAGAATTATATTCAATTACATCATCTTCGGTATACCATATATTATCGTCACCCGCGCCTGAGTAAGCGATGTCGTTCTTCCGACGCCCGGTTTCACTGTAGCTTTGTACATTGTATCTTGTGAGTAGGTCATCATCGGTGAACCAGATTAAGTCCTCGCCTGGCCCATCATAAAAGTCTTCGCGAATGAGTAGTCCCGATTTGTTGTATATGGATTTTTCGTAGCTTGATGGTACGTCATCCGTTGTTAGCCATACCCCGTCAATTCCTGGGCTAGAATAGGTGATTCGTAAATCTGGTCTATTAAAACTATTGTTTCTGAACTCCCTGACTGTATTGGGTTGGTCGTCGGCGTTAAACCATATTCCGTCATCGCCTGGTTCAAGGTAGGAAATGACTTTCGATATTTGTAGAACATCATTGTAGTTGTATTCGGTGTAAGAGCCGGGGGTATCATCTGTAGTTCCCCAAACACCATCCGTACCGGGGTCGTTGTAGTATATGGAACGTTCAACTGAATTGAGATTGTTATAGATAGAAATTGAAATAGCTGCAATTTCGTCATCGTTGGTAAACCAGATATCATCAACACCGGGTGAGATGTACTGCGTGTATGTAGTAGTTAATTCGAGCTCCGTGCGCCTGGAGTATGATCGAATACTGCCGTCTTCGTTCTTGTAGATGTCTATATCGGCAGGCTCAATATTGTTCACGATATTAGCAGGTTGTGTAGTGAAGCTGATTTCAGTAGCGGTTATTTGACCGTATCGCGATCTGATATTATTTAAAGTCAGGCGATACTCCTGGTCGTATTCTAGAAAAACTTGAGGATCTACAACCAATGTTTGAATGTAGTCTGCATAAGTAATATGTACCGGGACATCAATCTCTGAGCCTATTGCCGTTAATCTTGCGCTAATATTATCGATGGAGCTACGATCCAGCCGCGTAGAAAACTGAATACTGAGATTATCGATGACATGAACATTGTCTAAGCTGCTGCTATTGCTGGGAGTGCTGGATATAATGGTCAGGTTTGGCTCTGAATTCGATCCGCCAGAGCTGCACGCGGTAATTGACAAAGTCATAAAAATAATCATTGCGAAGGGAATAAGAGATTTAGTGTTAGAACAGCTAAACCGCACTTTTGTAATTTTGAAAACCTTCATACTTTGCTCCCACAAACTTCCTGAATACAGAAATCCTTTTTATTTTTATATTTTACAAAAAGTTACAAGTTCTGCCCGATAGTAAGCGTAGACAGATTATAACAAGTTCTCTACGTAGCGTCGTCAGCTATGTTGACTTGCTAGTCACATACAAGGTGTTTTTATATCGAGGTGGATAAAAGAGGGGGTATTTAGAGTGGTGGTGTATGTTGTCCGATTATACAAGATTGTATTATCGGACTATTGTCAGGGTGTTGGTTATGAGTCGCTTAATACATGATTTTGATAAGCTGCTGGATAGTTGCCAATGGTAAAATTACAGTCAATAGCAAACGGGTTAGTATAATGCTGCTCCACCCTGCTTCTTTCTAACCTTGTAGTCAATCAGCACAAAGCCCATCAATACACCGATGATCAGTGTAACTGCCAGACTTAATAGCAGCCAGGTATAAAAACTTACCGATGATCGATTGCTGTAAAGTGGTTGTTCTGCTGTACTGTTGTTTGCGGTTACTTGATGGCTTTTCGCGCCGCTGGATGCAAGCACACTGTTTAGTTCTGCCTTGGTGTTAATTAACTGGTCTTCCAGGTTTGCGATAGTTATCTTTAATTCTGCAATGGTAATGTCCTTGATTTTTAAATCCTGGTTTAAGCCGTCTTCAGTTTTTTGATTTTCATTCAACTTATGGCGTAACCAGTCTGCAGTCTTTGCTTCCTTGCGCAACTCCTGCATTTGTAATAACCGGGTTTGGTAATCTTCTATCTTGGCTTGCGCTTCTTTGTATTTAACGACCAGTTGCAGATATTCAATTTGGATGGGTTTTTCGTTCGTGAGGTATTTGGCTTCTACC
>NZ_CDLKIE010000142.1:0-3873 GCF_975902315.1 Kaarinaea lacus
GCCCCGACGGTTGCAATCGACGCATCGCCGAGTTGACCTAAAATACCGGCGACCTCGGCAGTAATTTTAGGATTCGAATGCGCAAGGGCAGCTATTAGTGTTGGGATAATATTTTCCCCAGAATTCAAAATATCCTGTTTAGCATCCCATGATACACATCTTTCGTGGTGCCCCAAATTTTCAATCAAATTCGTGAACAATTGCATCTCTCAATGCTCCAATCTAAAAAACCCATCCATAGATCTTCCATTATTAATCAGCTTAGTCTGAAACAATGTACAAATCACTTACACGCCAGACATGGAGTGTAATTTTGTGCATATTCAACAAAACTAAGAAGCGAAGGTATCCTGTAATAGCACATTGAAAACCACAGAATAATTGTGATATTGACCAATAAACAGGTGAGAATGTGGGAACAACATGAAAAAGGGCCAGACTCAGTAACTGTATGTTATAGAATCCGGCCCCAATTTAAGATACAACCTGCTGTCAGATAATGTATGGTTTACATTATCATGTAATTATCAATTCAATACCTCTAGTCATCATCATCTTCTTTAACTACCTGAATGGTACGCGCCAGGTAATCCGGCCCGATACCTTCGACAGGCTGTACGATGTGAGGTAGACCCGACCCAGGTAATGGTGTAACGCTTGTTACACGGCCTGTACCAAATTGTGCTTCAGTAATCATATTGCCAGGCAAGGTGTCAAGATAACGACGTAACATTTGTACCGGGTGAATGTAACGATCGGGCGCTACCTGACGAATAGGACCCCCGTTAGCGTTGTCGATAATACCGGAGCTGTTTACTGGACCGGTGGTAGTGATATCACTGTTATAATCATCTACATCAGCAAGCTGGAAGAAAGTCACGTTGTTCCCGCCATCGGTACGACAAACACGCCCCACTGGAAAAGTGTGACCATAGCATGAGCCAAATACATAGCGTTTGCTGGGATCGATATTTTCATCATTGATTTTAAATTCAACGATACGTTTTCCGGAGCTGCTTAACGGATTATTTACCAGGTCAACTTTTTGTGTAACGTTGGCAGATAAACCTAAGTACCAGCCACCTTTTTGCAGATAGGGATTACGGTTGAATACACTATTTAATACGCCTTCCAGGCTGTCGGAGATTAATGTGCCGTTAAAGTCGGCAGCAGCGACTGCTGGTCCAATGGGAAAGAAGGCATACAGATCACGTAAGGTAATTTCACCCGCATTGCGGCCATCGTAAAACTCTGCATCGGCAGGCACCATGTCAGCAGACAGGATAGGAGTATCAAAACGGAAGCCATTGGTCATGGATATATCAACACCACTCCAACCGTTGACCTCTGTTGCTGCAACAACATCATTCAGAACGGTCCATATAGCGTCAGCAATAAAGTTATTCATGATGCCTTCTAGCGCTTCATGGCGATGTAATAACACATCGGTTTGCCCAACTACCGTATCCAATGGATCGACTAACTGATGGCCACGGGTACGTACGTCACCACAATTATTCATTGGGCAGAAACCAATCGGCATGAAAGTATGTTCTTTAAAATCGGGGCCATCAACAAAATACTTTTCCTGCCCCCATACCAGATCCGCAATCACTGGGTCCTCTTCTACGTCATCATCAACTGGGATAGCTTGCCAGGAAAAGTCTTTTATTCTGCCTCTATCGCTCACTCTTAAATCCAAACGACCAACGTAAAGATCTTCACCGGCTTCAACAATAATGGCAGCACCTTTTTTCACGCGCTCCAATTGTTCGTCAGTTGGACCTTCTCCGGGTGTTGTCATCTCGTAGCCCTTAGCATCCGCAATGATTGCACCAAGGGTAACTTCGTGCGAATGAGCAGAAAGAATGATATCTACTTCCGGAAATTCCCGGCCAATTTGCACGTTTTGCGGCAAACCCAGCTCAGATTGGATCACAATAACTTCAGCACCAGCCGCTTTCACTTCATCGATAATGCCTGGCAATTCTTCGGTACCCTGGGTAAAGGTGAAGGTGCGACTAAACACGGGTGATTGTTGCGGCACAATGGCGGCCGTTATACCTATTATTCCAAATGTGTGGCCATCTACTTCCATGATTTTATAAGCAGGCATTGGGCGTTTGCCTCTTAAAGGCATTGGCAATGGCGCACCGTTGTAGAGATTCATGGCAATGGTGTCGAATTCCGCTTTTACCACTTCGGCCTGACCATCAGAATCAGTCATTACACGTGCATTTGCAGGTATGGCGGGACAAGGGGCAAACTTACCCATTGGTGGTGCAACTATACAATCGGTAAAGCGCTTGCGAAATACAGCAGGACCATAACCAAATTCCCAGTTACCGGGGGTGTATGCATCAATGCCCATGGCGTTAAGCGCTGGCATAATGGCATCACCGAAGGTAAACATAACCTCGGCCTGGCCATGAATGGTATCGCCAACGGCAAGCGTTAAATTATTTGGATTATCTTCTCTAATTTGCTTAACTACCGTAGCAACCTTGGCGATGCCGCCACCCTGGGTTACCGCATATTCGCCATCATGAGTATCGATCACGCCAGCGTGCGGCACCATATTGCCGTGCAAGTCAGAAACCTGAATGATGGTAATGTCGGATTTTCCGTGGTGGTGATGTGAATGTTTTGCGAATATTGGTGTGGAAAAAATTAAAATAATTAACAACGTACTATATGTAAAACTACTTCTTCTCATTATGATTGCCCCCGTGATAAAGCGTTATTACAGCAATGAGTGAGCATGAGGCCCGGTTTGTTTAGATTTGTTCTTAATCTGATGCTTATATAACCACAGGCATTCTATGCGATATAATACTAATTGATCAATCGAAATTTTCGTGTTGTGAAAAATGTACACATTTACGCGGATGCTAACTCTATTAACTTAGTTTCGAAGAATGGGTAGTAAGGTATTGTTAATTATTGAGCTTAGTTTAACCACATTCGCTCTTTATGCATTCAGCTGTACAATAATTCACCAATAATTAATCAATCCCCATAATCTGAAAAACAATCCAGGGAACCATTAGCGTAATTACTGGCGTTCTTTGATCAGGTCTGCAATCCATGAATATTTTTTTCGTCAGTGCCAACACGTTCGTATTCGGCAATTACTTGTGCGCCCACCAACAAAATAATCGCTGCAGCTTCCAGAGTAACCAGAATAATTATTGCTGTGGCAAAGGCGCCATAAATAACATTAACCAAGGACAATGTGGAAAAATACCAGACGAGAATACGGCGTGTAATTTCCCATAGCACCATTGCGGTAAATCCCCCGATGAGAGCATGACGCAAAGATAAACGTCCAACGGGCATTACCAGATAAAGAGAAGTTAAAAGCACTGTTTCGCCAATAATGCCCAGAAGATAAATCATGGTGGTTTCAACAAAGCCCAACGACCATTGATTACCAAACATGTTTAAGGTTTCACTTTGCAATGAATGCAGAAAACCACTTACTAAATTGACGACCAACAATCCAACAGCAAGTATCAACATATAAATATAGGGAATGATAGCTGACACGGCAATATGTCGTCGCTTTATAGATACACGATGAAAAAAGATAACGGACATGGCATTTTCCAGCGCGGTAAATGCAAACGAGCTAAAAAACAACAATAATAAAAAACCTAAAAAGCCAATCACTTTCCAGTTTTGCAGAAAAACATCAATTTGCTGGATAATCTCATCAACCTGACCCGGCGTTACTAACACCAGATATTCCCGCAATGCATCGAGTAGATTCTGTGGATCCTGGAATTGAGAAAGCAGCACCAGGATTAAAGCCAACATCGGAATAATGGACAACAAGGTATAATACGCTATCGCCCCGGACAGCAAAAATCC
>NZ_CDLKIE010000143.1:0-5307 GCF_975902315.1 Kaarinaea lacus
ATCTTCCACAGTCATCTCCAGAACCTGGTAGATATTTTGTCCCTTGTATTTCACTTCCAGGGTTTCGCGGTTATATCGTTTGCTTTTACAGATATCACACGGCACATAAATATCGGGCAAGAAATGCATTTCAACTTTAATGACGCCATCACCGCGGCAAGCTTCGCAACGGCCACCCTTGACGTTAAAACTGAATCGCCCGGGATTGTAACCCCGCGAACGGGCTTCCTCGGTACCGGCAAAGAGTTCTCGAATGGGTGTAAATAAACCCGTGTAAGTGGCCGGATTCGATCGTGGTGTACGTCCTATCGGGCTTTGGTCAATATCAACCACTTTATCAAAAGCATCAAGACCAGTAATTTTTTTATGCGGTGCAGGTTCGTTTGGATTTCCGTTGATGTACTTGGCGGCATAGCGAAACAATGTATCGTTAATTAATGTTGATTTTCCTGAACCTGATACGCCGGTGATAGCCGTCATTAAGCCGATAGGAATTTCGGCGGTGACATTTTTCAGGTTATTCCCCGTGGCACCTTCAATAACAAATGTATTGTCAGCATCAAATGGCGTGCGCTGTTCTGGAATCGCAATGGATTTCTTGCCGGAAAGATATTGTCCGGTCAGGGATGCTGGATTTTTCATGACCTGTTCGGGTGTGCCCTGGGCAATGATTTGCCCGCCATGCACCCCGGCGCCTGGTCCAATGTCTACGACGTGGTCTGCCGCATGAATAGCATCTTCATCATGCTCAACGACGATCACAGTATTGCCCATGTCACGTAAATAGTTGAGGGTATTCAACAGGCGCTGGTTATCCCGTTGATGAAGACCAATGGAAGGTTCATCGAGGATGTACATGACACCGACCAGTCCGGCACCTATTTGACTGGCTAAACGAATACGTTGTGCTTCACCACCGGAGAGTGTGTCTGCGCTTCGGTCAAGGGTGAGATAATTTAATCCTACATTAATCAGGAACGACAATCGCTGTCCGATTTCCTTCAGGATTTTTTCTGCAATTTCTCCGCGTCGCCCGGGTAGCCTGAGTTGCTCGAAGAACGCGTGCGCTTTCTCCACAGAGAGTGCGGTAATTTCCGGCAATGAATGGTCATCGATAAATACATTGCGTGAGGCTTTTGACAGGCGAGTACCGTCACATTCGGGACAAGGTTGCTGGCTTAAGTACTTCGCCAGTTCTTCGCGTACCACATTGGAATCTGTTTCCCGGTAGCGGCGTTCCATGTTCGGGATAATGCCTTCAAAGGTCTGTTTGCGTTTGGTGACACCACCGCGATCGCTGTGGTAACGAAATTCAATTTTTTCATCCTTGCTGCCATACAGGACAATTTCTCGAACTTTTTTCGAGAGTTTGTTAAATGGTTTTTCAATATCAAATTTATAGTGTTTAGCTAATGACTGAATCAGCTGGAAATAATAGGCGGTACGTCGATCCCAGCCACGAACTGCACCCGCGGCTAAACTTAATTCAGGATGTAATACAACGCGTTCCGGATCGAAAAACTGTTTGCTGCCCAGACCATCACAGGAAGAGCAGGCACCGGCCGGATTATTAAAAGAAAACATGCGCGGTTCCAGTTCTGGAATTGAATAACCGCATTCAGCGCAGGCAAACTGTGAGGAAAAAACAATCTCATCCTTGTTTTTCGCATCCATGTAGGCAATAGACGCGACGCCACCGGTTAAAATCAGCGCCGTTTCAAAGGAGTCAGCAATGCGTTGTTGTAAATCGGGTCGTACCTTGAAGCGATCAACCACGACTTCAATAGTGTGTTTCTTATAAAGATCCAGTTCGGGGACAACGTCCAGTTCGTAAATTTCACCATCGATGCGTGCACGAATATAACCTTGTGACCGAAGGTCGTTAAGCAGGTTAATATGTTCACCTTTTCGATTACGCACCACCGGTGCCAGCAGCATGAGCTTGCTGCCTTCTGGCATTGCCAACACCTGGTCTACCATCTGGCTAATCGTCTGGGCCTCCAGGTTAATACCGTGGTCAGGACATTTGGGTAAACCAGCCCGTGCATAGAGTAGCCGCAGGTAATCGTAGATTTCCGTAATGGTGCCTACTGTAGATCGAGGATTGTGCGAGGTTGATTTTTGTTCAATCGAGATTGCCGGCGACAGCCCCTCAATGTGGTCTACATCGGGTTTTTCCATCATGGAAAGAAATTGCCGTGCATAGGCCGATAAAGACTCTACGTAGCGTCTTTGGCCCTCTGCATAGATCGTGTCAAACGCCAGGGAGGATTTTCCCGAACCTGAAAGCCCCGTAAAAACAATCAGTTTATCCCGAGGCAAAGTTAATTCGATATTCTTGAGATTATGTGTTCTTGCACCGCGTATGTGAATCTTGTCCATCTTAATTCCCGCTAATAGCCGAACCTGCTAATATACGTTGTTTTGACTCTTCGACGCAAAGGGGCAGTACCAGGTGACGCAAATTAACCCGCCACATAAAAGTAAAAACAAAGACGGGATGACAACAACGGAACGTAAATCCGTATTTTCGTTGGCAAGTATTTATGCCCTACGCATGATGGGGCTATTTATGATTCTGCCGGTGTTTGCCTTGTATGCGGAGAATTTACAGGGAACAACACCCGCATTAGTCGGGCTTGCTATTGGCATCTATGGTTTAACCCAGGCCGCATTACAAATTCCATTTGGTATGCTGTCGGACCGTCTAGGGCGCAAGAAAATTATCACTTTCGGATTGTTAATCTTTGCAGTCGGTAGCGTAGTGGCTGCTACTTCGGATTCTATTTCGGGTGTCATCATCGGTCGTGCATTACAGGGAGCGGGAGCCATTGCAGCAGCCATTATGGCATTAACTGCTGATCTCACACGTGAAGAACATCGTCTGTCAGCAATGGCAGTGATCGGTATCAGTATTGGTGTTTCTTTTATGGTGTCTCTCATTGTCGGACCGATATTCAATCACTGGATAGGTGTTGATGGAATCTTCTGGCTAACCGCGATCTTAGCGTTATGTGCGGTGGGTATTTTAAATTTTGTAGTACCAAATCCCGTGCAGAGTACTTTTCACCGTGACACCATGACCGCACCTCAGCAATTGAGGCAAGTAGTAAAAGATCCCCAGCTGGTACGGCTGGATATTGGTGTGTTGATATTGCATATGATGTTAACTGCGACATTTGTTGTGCTGCCACTATCGTTACGCGATGTAGCAGGACTCAGTACGGAAAACCACTGGTTGGTGTATGCACCAGTGATGTTGTTGTCCATGATCATGATGGTGCCATTTGTCATTATTGCGGAAAAGAAACGTCGCATGAAAGAGGTGTTTGGAGCGGCAATAATGACGCTGGCGGTTGCAGAAGTTGTCCTGATATTCATGCACCAATCCATCGCGGGCATTGTTTTTTCCTTATTTATGTTTTTTGTAGCCTTTAATGTACTGGAAGCGACGTTACCGTCACTGGTGGCAAAAATGGTGGAACCGGATCGCAAAGGAACGGCGATGGGAGTGTTTTCCAGTTCGCAATTCAGCGGTGCGTTTTTTGGCGGTGCCCTCGGAGGCTGGTTGCACGGCGCATTTGGTATGGAGGCGGTGTTTGGTTTGTGTGCCGCTATGGCGGTTGTCTGGTTTCTTTTAGCGTCCACGATGCAGAGCCCACGCTACCTCAGCAGTCATATGATCAAGGTCGGGGACGTTGACGAGAAACGGGCCAGGCGCCTGGCCCAGGAATTAACCGGCATCACGGGTGTAGCGGAAGCGGTGGTCGTTGTGGACGACGGCATTGCTTACCTGAAAGTGGATTTGAATGCGCTGGACAGGGAGAGATTGAGCGAGTATTCGGTTGCATAAGCCGCCAATGAAGTTGATAATTTGTTCAGACTTGAGCCTGATTCATAAAATTTAGACGGGGAGATTAAACTATGGCACGCGGTATTAACAAAGTGATTCTAATCGGCAACTTGGGAGCAGATCCTGAAGTAAAATATATGCCAAGTGGTGATCCCGTAACCACTATCCGATTGGCGACCAGCGAAAGCTGGAAAGATAAAAGCACCGGTGAAAATGTTGAAAAGACGGAATGGCATCGCGTGGTGTTTTTTAAGCGCCTGGCGGAGATTGCCGGGGAATACCTGAAAAAAGGATCCAAAGTTTATGTCGAAGGCCGCCTGCAAACTCGAAAATGGCAAGGGCAGGATGGTCAGGACCGCTATACTACGGAAATCGTTGCCAATGAAATGCAAATGCTCGATAGCCGTGGTGGTACCGCACCGATGAATAGCGGTGCTTCCGCTGCTGCCAAACAACCGGCAATGGCAACAGAATCAGCGGGTGGCGCTCCCGATTTCGATGACGATATTCGCTTCTGATTTTACCAGCAAATTGAATGACAGCTGATCTGTAGCAAATAACGCGCTCAGGGAGCGCGTTATTTTATCTGGATTTGAAAGCCGAAGAAGTTACTCATCTGGATAATAAGTACAGAATAAACGGAGAGAAGCTATGGAATCACTATTCGAATTCGATCCCAACGTAGATTACATGAACCTGTATGTTATTCCATGGGCGATCAATATTATTTCAGCGCTGGTCGTATTTATTATTGGACGCTGGATCGCCAAGCTGCTGGTAAAAGCGATGTCCAAAGTAATGCAGCGCGCCAGGGTAGATGAAACCCTGATTAGTTTTTTGGGTAATGTGCTGTATGTGGCGCTATTGATAGTGGTAATCATTGCGGCGCTGGACAGGCTGGGGGTTAACACAACATCTGTGCTAGCGGTATTTGCTACAGCGGGTCTTGCTGTGGGATTGGCATTAAAGGATTCTCTTTCAAATTTTGCCGCCGGCGTTATGCTTATTGTTTTTAAACCGTTTAAGGTGGGCGACTTTGTAGAGGCCGGAGGAACGGCTGGCACAGTAGAGGAAATTCGTATTTTTAACACGGTAATGCGCACCCCCGATAATCGTGAAATTACCGTGCCAAATGGTCAAATTTATAGTGGTACGATTGTTAACGTTACCGCGCGTGATACGCGGAGAATCGATCTGTTATTTGGTATTGGTTATGAGGATGATTTCAAGAAAGCAAGAGAACTGGTATGGGAAGTCATTAATAATGACGAAAGAATCCTGAAAGATCCGGTACCTGTAGTAATGTTTATGGAATTAGCTGATAGCAGTGTTAATTTTGCAGTTCGTCCCTGGGTTAAAACATCCGATTACTGGACAGTGCGTGCTGATATGCTGGAAAACGTTAAGCTGGCGTTTGACAATAATAATATTTCCATACCCTTTCCGCAGCGTGA
>NZ_CDLKIE010000144.1:0-3425 GCF_975902315.1 Kaarinaea lacus
GGCAACCCGCTCCGACCCAATGACTTTTCCCGAGTTGCGAATTTCTTTCATTTTTTCGTCCAGGTATCGCGCAGAATCCAGCAAAGAATTGCGCTCTTCATCGCTGCACGCAATCTGATATTCTTTATCAAGAATGCGAATAGTCACAGGGATAATGTCCTCCTGGACGCTCATGCCTGTTGCTCCATTGATTTCAATCGCGTGAGTATACTTTCAACTCGCGTCCGGGCCATATCGGCCTTTTCTATCAGTCTATCACGTTCTTCAACCATTAAATCCTGGCGCTCTCTTAACACCGTATTTTCGTTTTTTAGTTGGTCACATATCGTGATTAATTCGTCAATTCTATTTTCTAAGTTTGTTATATCTGTATCACTCATTGTTACTTAATCCCGTATTTAACAGCTCCAATATAGATCGGGCAGTTGCAGGGGTCAACGACTTATTTTGTGACATATTTCTTTTAACATTTGGCTAATTCGTCTTCCATGGTAGAATAACAATTGCTACCTCATTGAAATATCAATACATTCGCGCAGACTCCAGAAAAAGGGAAAATATCTGTGAAACAACCTGGAGCCACAGGGAAATTTGCAAACATTTTAATTACATCAGCGATCATCCTGGCGGTTAAATTATGACTAATGAAGTGTTTGACTGCGAGCAAATAGAGTCTGCATTACAGGACATCGAGGCGGATATCGGTGCCAGTGAAATTCATGGCACGCTTTGCGGCCTGCTGTGCGCCACAAACGACACTCAAGCGGATTCCTGGTTTTTATCCCTGGTACCCGAAATTGACAATAATAATCTACTACAGAAAGAAGCCCGGCAGAGCCTGATATTGTTGTATGAAGAAACCCTGCAACAACTTAACGATCCGACGTGTGATTTTCAGCTTCTGCTGCCAGACGATTATACTGACCTGGCAACACGAACCATTAGCCTGGGCGACTGGTGCCAGGGTTTTGTGATGGGTTTTATGATGAGTGGTATAAAAGATTTTCGCAAACTGCCTGAAAATTCTGCGGAAATATCACAAGACATTGTTGAAATTTCGCGGATTGGTTCCGAATATGAAAGTGAAAACACCGAAGACGACGCCGAAGCACTGGAAGAATTAATTGAATTCGTACGCGTGGGAGTATTGTTAATTAACGAAGAACTTCATCCCTCACGCGCTGCCCCGGCAATAGCACCAGAACCCAATAACATTCACTAAGTTGACTGCCTAATGACTCAAACGGAATTTACCAAGCGCCGTAAGCGACTCATGCAACTGATGGGTAAGGATTCCATTGCCATCCTGCCTGCTGCCCCTACATTAATTCGTAACCGGGATGTCGAATACCGTTACCGACCCGATAGTGACTTTTATTACTTAACTGGATTTGCCGAGCCCGATGCGGTGGCAATAATCACCCCCAAACGCAAACACGGAGAATACATTCTATTCTGTCGGGAAAGAGACCCGGCCATGGAAACCTGGGTGGGGCCTCGCGCGGGTCTGGAAGGCGCCCGGGAAACATATAGAGCTGATGACGCGTTTCCCATTAGCGATATCGATGACATTCTTCCCGGCTTGCTGGAAAATCGCGACCGGGTGTTTTACACCATGGGCTGTAACAGCAGTTTTGACCAACATGTTATTAACTGGGTTAACCAGATTCGAGAAAAATCTCGTGCCGGGGTACACACACCCGGTGAATTCGTAGCGCTAGACCACCTGTTGCATGATATGCGATTGTTTAAAAGCCGCAGTGAAGCATCCATCATGCGCAAGGCGGCAAAAATCGCAGCGCAAGCGCATATACGCGCGATGAAGGCTTGCAGTCCATCCAGGAGTGAAAATGAAATTGAAGCCGAATTATTGCACCACTTTCGTATCAACCACTGTGATGAGGCATACCCCTCTATTGTTGGCGGCGGTGCCAACGGCTGCATACTGCATTACATCGATAACAATGCGCCACTGAATGATGGCGATTTGTTATTAATCGATGCCGGTGCCGAAAAAGACTATTATGCATCGGACATCACGCGTACATTCCCCGTCAATGGAAAATTCAGCAAGGAACAAAAGGCTGTCTATGAAGTGGTACTAAAAGCACAAGAGGCCGCCATCAAGCAGGTTAAACCCGGCAACCACTGGAATGATCCACACAATGCAGCAGTTAAAGAATTAACCAAAGGGCTGGTCAAGCTAGGTTTGCTTAAAGGCGATATTCGCCAACTCATCAAGAAAGATGCCTACCGTCGTTTTTACATGCACCGTACCGGACACTGGCTGGGCATGGACGTGCATGATGTGGGCGATTACAAAGTTGGAGATGCGTGGCGGATACTCGAACCGGGTATGGCATTAACCATTGAGCCCGGCATTTATATACCTGCAGGCAGTAAGAAAGTAGCAAAGAAATGGTGGAATATCGGTATCCGAATTGAGGATGATGTACTGGTGACCAAAACCGGTTGTGAAGTACTTTCCAAAGACGCACCTAAAACTGTCGCGGAGATTGAAGCGATTATGGCATCGTCTGCAACAGGTTAACTGAAATGACACGGCAGTTACTAACTTTGATCAATGACTACCTTTAATAAAATAATGTATGACCTCTTCTGAATCTGAACTGGATTACGATCTTATTATTGTCGGCGGCGGCATGGTTGGCGCCAGCCTGGCCTGCGCTTTGGGCAATCATCCGTTAAAGATTGCCATGGTGGAAGCATTTAACCAGGAGGTGAGCACATCCCCCAGTTATGATGACCGCGCAATTGCCTTATCCTATGGCACGTCACAAATTTTCCGCACTCTTGGCATTTGGGAGGCACTAACGGCAAAAGTCACCCCAATTAAATATATCCATGTTTCAGATCGCGGGCATATGGGTGTCACGCGCATTGATCATCAAGAAGAGAATGTAGAAGCATTGGGTTATGTCATCACCGCACGCGACTTGGGGCAAGTACTTTACAGCACATTATCGCGATACAACAACCTGGATATATTGAAACCGGCCCAATTAACGGAACTGTCATTTTCCGACACTCATGCAGATGCAAACATAACTTTTAATCAGGATGCTTCGAACGCAAAAACGAAAATAATCAGCACAAAATTACTTGTCGCGGCAGATGGTGGTAATTCCAGCGTACGTAAACTGTTAAATATTGAAGCGCAACAACATGATTACCAACAAACGGCTATCACAGCCAATATCAGCACCTCAAAGGCTCACAATAATACCGCGTACGAACGATTTACCGCACAAGGGCCGCTCGCACTGCTCCCCATGCATGACGGTCGTTGTTCCCTGGTATGGACCCGACAATCCGATAACGTAGAACCCATTATGGCAATGCCGGATGAAGAATTTCTGCAGCAGTTACAGGCCGAATTTGGCACTCGACTGGGTCAATTCACC
>NZ_CDLKIE010000145.1:0-3312 GCF_975902315.1 Kaarinaea lacus
CGGTGCGATATCCGGTGTACTGGGAGCCTATTTGTTATTGCATCCCCGCGCGCGCGTGCTGGTTGCCATACCCCTGGGTTTTATTATTCATACCACGCGACTGCCCGCGGGCTGGGTACTTGTTTTCTGGTTTGTATTACAACTGATTAATTCGGCTGCTGCCAGTGGTGGAGAAAGTGGCGTCGCCTGGGGTGCACATATTGGTGGATTTATTGCGGGCATGGCGCTTATTCCACTCTTCAAATTCAGGCGTGTAAAGTTATTGACTCAAGCATAGCGTTACCCGCTTTGCCCGCATGGCAAAAAAGCAATACCACCATTTGCAATCACGGTACTTTTATAGACCTATATCAATGTTCAATTAGTAGGCGTTAATTAAGCTCATGATACATTTAATTTTGCCGTCGAAATGCCCTACAATAGGCTGACGTCAGCCACGGAAAATAAACCGCAAGAACAATAAGCCTATGAAACCGATTATTGCCGTTTTGTTACTGTTATCATTGCTTCTCCCAGCGTGCGAACAAAAAAAGGAACCTTCTCCTGAAGAGATAGCCGAGAAAGCGGCAGCAGAACAGCAAGCTGCAGCAGATCCAGTGCTTGGTGAACAGGTTGCCCAGGCCTGCGTGGAATGTCATCCTGCCAGTGGCAAAATCGTGAATCCTGAATATCCACAAATTAATGGATTATCGCAAAGCTACCTCAGTAAATCCTTGCTCGATTATCTATCCAAGGTACGCACGCACGAAGAAATGAATCAGGCCATTGCAGAACTGGATCATGCACAAATTCTCAATGTCGCGGCCTATTACGCCTCACTAACGACTCCCTGGACTACCAGTATCAAGGTTACCAGGAAGAAAACCAGCAAACCCAGCCAAAAGGACATCGAGGCAGGTAAAAAACTCGCTGGCCCCTGCATTTCATGCCATGGTGAAAACGGCAATAGCGCCACTGAAGGCGTGCCCAGCCTTTCCGGCCTTAGTGTTAAATATATTGACACAGCACTCAATGGCTACTTTAAAGGCGACCGTACCAATGAATTCATGAAAGTGTTCAAACATGCCTTCGACAAGGACCGGATAGCCAAACTTGGCGCCTACTTCTCCTCGCAAAAACGCATACCATCAACATTTCCCGTTAAAGGCAATGCCAGGGCCGGCGGTAAAATCGCGAACCTTCGTTGCATAGGCTGTCACGGCGAAGGTGGCAACAGTTTTATGGAAGAATTTCCCAGCCTGGCAGGACAAAATTACAAGTTTCTCTATGAAGCAACACTTTCTTACAATAACGGCAAGCGTAAAAACAGGATAATGCAGAATGCGATAAAAGGTTTATCAAAAGCTGACATCAAAAACCTGTCGGCCTACTACGCCACCCAAAAACCCGCCGCGGTAACTATGGCAGCAAAAGAAGATGCTGGTGATCCCGCACAAGCTGCCGCTTCCGCAGCAAAATCATGTTTTGGTTGCCACGGCAAAGATGGCAATAGCACAATTGCCGGTAATCCGAACCTGAGCGGCTTTACTCCGGAACAACTAACGGCGGCAATCACACAATACCAGACCGGTGACAGAAAACATGAATTAATGAAAAGCTTTGTATCCAGGCTGGATGCCGAGCAGGTCGAGCTTATCAGTATTCATTACGCTAGCCAGGAGCCCAAACCTACTCAGAATCCTGGAAAAGGCAACCCTGATAGTGTTAAGGATATGGTGGGAGGCTGTGAAGGCTGTCATGGTGCGAAGGGCGTCAGCTCTTCAAAAACACCAAGTCTGGCGGGACAAGATGCGGCATACCTGGTCTCTGCCCTGCTGAATTATCAAAACAAGTCCCGCAGCAATAGCGACATGCAAAATGCGGTCGCAGAATTATCCAAAGACAACTTCAACAATCTGGCAACTTATTTTGCTTCGCAGACACCCGTAAAACCGGAAGTTAATCCATTACAAACGGCACAGCAACTGGCGGAAAAATGTGATCGCTGTCATAAAACACCGGAACAGAACCCCAAATTACCAACGCCTCGCATCGCAGGTCAATCCGAAGCATATTTGTTGAAAGCGATTAACGACTATAAGACCAAGGCGCGTGACCAATCCACCATGTTTGCCATGCTGGATGTATTAACCAATTGGGAAATCGCCCAGATCGCAAACTATTATGCTCGCTTGAATTCCAGTGAAAAATAGCTTTCAATTGAAAGCATGACCCCGATCATTCTGAGCACGCTGAACGCGCGCTATATACATAGCGCGCTTGGATTACGCTACCTTTATGCCAATCTTCAGGAATTGCAATCCCGTGCATCCATCATAGAATTTACCATTGATAGCCGTCCCATCGATATTGTTGAGAAACTCCTCAAGCTTAAACCCCAAATAATTGGTTTTGGGGTATATATCTGGAATATTGAACAAACAACATATGTAGTTAGCCTGCTTAAAAAACTAAGCCCGGAAACGATCATTATTCTTGGTGGCCCGGAAGTCAGCTATGAATACGATAAACAACCCATAGTAACTTTCGCGGATCACGTTATTACTGGAAATGCTGATCTGGAGTTCTACTATGTATGTAAAGAATTATTGAACGATAAATCGCCTGACACTCCTGGGCTGCGCGAAAAAATAATTCAACCTCGCAGCTTTCAGTTGTCTGACATTAATTTCCCCTACACTTATTATTCTCGACTGGATATTGCCAACCGCGTTATTTACGTTGAAGCATCCCGAGGGTGCCCGTTTAAATGTGAATTCTGTTTATCGGCACTGGATAAAACTGCCTGGCCCTTTGACCTGGCGTTGTTCCTTGCTGAAATGCAAAAACTTTATGAACGTGGAGCCAGACAATTCAAATTTGTCGATCGTACGTTCAACCTTAAAACGAAAACCACAACTCAAATTCTGGAATTCTTTCTAGGGAAGCTGGATAAAGATCTGTTTCTGCATTTTGAACTTATACCGGACCACCTCCCCGATAAATTGAAATCGATTATCCAGCAATTTCCAGAAGGCAGTCTGCAATTTGAGATTGGCATACAAACCTTCAATTCCGAGGTACAGCAACTGATAAGTCGCAAACAGGATAATGACAAGGCAATCTCGAACTTAACCTGGCTGCGCAACGAAACCCATGCTCATCTGCACACTGATTTAATTGTGGGATTGCCGGGTGAGGATCTTGAAAGTATTGCCAAAGGTTTTAATCAGCTAATAGCGCTCAACCCACACGAAATACAGGTTGGTATTTTAAAACGCCTGCGAGGCACGCCTGTTATTCGCCATACCGACCCATTTAACATGGTCAAAA
>NZ_CDLKIE010000146.1:0-9380 GCF_975902315.1 Kaarinaea lacus
ATGATCTAAAAAGCGGCACACGGTGTAGGGATTTTTTGAAAGCTATTACCATATTCATCATTGTCATGCTGATGCTGGCAGGTTGTAGCCCAGTAAAATATACAATCTCTGAAGATATCGCTCGCAGTTTATCATCTGGCATAGCCAACCAATCGGACATCGAATTAGTAAAAACGGGAATTCCATCTTACGTATTGTTGCTAGACGGAATGATCGCTGATAGCCCTGATAGCCCGGAAATGTATTTGGCTGGGGCGAAGCTTAATAGCACTTATGCCAATTTTGTGAGCCAGGACAAACAACGGTCTACGCAATTAATTGATAAAGCGCATCGTTATAGTCAGCAAAGCCTGTGTCTATCTGATGAAGATTGGTGTGGTATTGGTAAGCAAACCTTTGACCAATACAAGCAGTTTATTAAAGATGTAGCTATTGATGATATCGAGTATCTGTATACCTATGGTGCAACCTGGGCCAGTTATATTGACGCGCATAGCGAAGATATGAATGCCATAGCGGATTTGCCCAAAGTAAAAGCTACCATGCAAAAAATTATTCAGCTAGATGAGAAATATGATGACGGTGGTGCCCATTTATACCTTGGCGTTCTGGAAACAATTGTGCCGCCGGCACTTGGCGGTAAACCTGGTATTGCAAAATCACATTTTGAACGCGTTTTAGAAATTACCCGGGGCCGGTATCTAATGGCTAAAGTATTATATGCAGAACGGTATGCTCGACCACTGTTTGACAGGGAGCTTCATGATCAATTGCTAAATGAAGTTCTGGCTGAAAACCCGGATGAAACGGGTTTAACGCTATCCAACATAATAGCCCAGGAAAAAGCCAGAAAATTACTGCAATCCGCAGACGAGTTTTTTTAAAAAAAATATTTTGAACGTTAAACAAAGCCAATATACGAATGGAGTATGTTGTATGAGAGTTGAAGTTCACCGATCACTATTCGTTGTTATTTTCTTGTTGGGATTTTTATTGCCATCGTCATCAGCTTTGGCTGTGGTTTTGAAAATCGCAACAGTATCACCAGAGGGTGCTACCTGGATGGTGAAAATGCGCGAAGCAGCAAAAGAAATAAAAAAGCGCACTGATGGTCGTGTGAAATTCAAGTTTTATTCCGGTGGCGTGATGGGTAGTGACGAAAGCGTATTAAGAAAAATAAAAATAGGTCAATTGCATGGTGGCGCTGTCACCGGTGGGAGTCTATTGAATATTTATCCCGATTTATCAGTTTATTCCCTGCCGTTTGTATTTCAATCCCTTAAAGAAGTGGATGTGGTCAGGGAAAAGCTGGATCCTGTTCTTATAAGTGGTTTGGAAGACAAAGGATTTGTAACTTTCGGGTTAGCAGAAGGTGGTTTTGCCTATTTTATGTCGAATAAAAAATTGCTGACTAAGGAAGAAGTAAGAAGTCAAAAAGTCTGGATTATTACTGGCGACAGGATCAGTCAGGCGGTTCTGGAATCTGCGGAGGTATCACCAATCCCACTTCCAATATCTGATGTGATGACCGGGTTGCAAACAGGCCTAATTGATACCGTGGCAACGAGTCCAATTGCAGCAATATCATTGCAATGGCATACTCGCGTTAAGTATTTAACTGATACGCCGGTCAGCTATTTTTTTGGTATGTTAACAGTGAGCAAAAAAGTGTTCGAAAAAATAGCCGAAAACGACCAGGGGGTTGTGCGTGAAGTAATGGCTAAAACATTCGCACAAATTAATGCGCAGAATCGTATCGACAACGAAAGTGCCCGCGAAGCATTAATAAACCAGGGAATAAAGTTCGTGGAAATGTCGAATGAAATACTTGAAGATTGGAAAAATACGGCACAAAGCGCGATCCAGACCTTAATTCAGGAAAAACTCGTTAATCCGGAAGTCTATGTAAAAATGCAGGACATTTTAAGCGCGTATCGGGAATCACAATAATTTGCACCTATATCATGAATTAGATTGAATGAATGATAATAAGGGAAAATTAACGAAAACTATTCAGTTAGTACACAAAATGGAAGATTGGTTGTTGTTTCTCGCAACATCTGCCATTGTCATTTTCGCTACTCTACAAATTCTTCTTCGCAATATTTTTGATACGGGCTTTGCCTGGATAACTCCGATGCTAGGTGTATTAGTATTCTGGGTTGGAATGTTGGGTGCTTTGGTTGCTACCCGGGAACAAGGGCACATCAAAATCAACGTATTGTCTGTTTACCTGACCGAAAAATATAAACCCGTTGTTCATATTGTTGTCAATCTTTTTTCGAGCATAGTTTCTCTAACAATTGCTTATTACGCGGTAGGATTTGTTCAGCTCGATCTCGAATCAACTTCTAAAGCTTTTGGAAATGTTCCGGTATGGATTACTGAAGTCATAATGCCGGTAACATTTGCACTAATGGGAATACGATTTTTATTTTTTGCCATTTCACATTTCATTACGCTTTTTAAGCTGAAGGTAAAGTCATGATAATTGCCAGTATAATATTAGTAGTACTGGCATTAATGGGTGTGCCACTTTTCATTGTAATCTCTGCAAGTGCGATACTTGGATTCATATCTGCGGAGGTTGATCTAGTTGTTGTTGCCATCGAGTTTTACCGCATTGTTGATATGCCAACTCTGCTTTCTATACCATTATTCACGCTTGCTGGGTATGTATTGAGCGAAAGTAATGCCTCGCAACGTCTGGTAAGATTTATCGATGCCTTGTTTGGCTGGTTGCCTGGCGGGCTGGCTATAGTTGCATTGGCTGCGTGTGCGTTTTTCACAGCGCTGACCGGGGCATCAGGTGTAACCATCGTTGCTTTAGGTGCATTGATGTATCCAGCTTTGAAGCAGGGTGGATATAGTGAACGATTTAGTCTGGGCTTGATTACATCCTCTGGTAGCCTGGGGTTATTGTTCCCTCCGTCAATTGCCCTGATTCTGTACGGCGTTATTGCTCAACAGCTGCAGGTGTCTGAGCCAGTATTGATAGACGATTTGTTTATTGCCGGTATGCTTCCTGGTTTATTGATGCTGTTATTGCTATCGCTTTGGAGTATGTGGGTCTACCAAAAAGACGTAAAACCCGTTCACTATAAAAACAATGAAGCGGGTGTATTTGACATTAAAGAACTGGCTATCGCAACTCGTGGAGCGATGTGGGAAATCCCATTACCTTTTGTAATTTTATGGGGAATATTTTCCGGCTATTTTGCAATTTCAGAAGCGGCAGCAGTCGCAGTAGTTTATGTGCTGGTAGTAGAGTTATTAGTCTATAAAGATATTTCCTTAAAGCAGTTGCCGGGAATAATGCGCGAATCCATGATATTAGTGGGCGCAATTTTAGTTATATTAAGCGCATCACTGGCATCAACCAATTATTTGATCGATGCAGAAGTGCCGACGCATATATTTGATGCGATACGAGCGCATGTCGACGATAAGATAACTTTTTTGCTGGCACTTAATGTATTTTTGCTGGTATTAGGGATGATACTGGATATTTTTTCCGCATTAGTCATTATGGTTCCGATCTTATTGCCAATTGCTGTTGGCTACGGAATACATCCGGTACACCTGGGCATTATATTCCTGGCTAATATGCAAATCGGATATTTTACACCGCCCGTTGGTATGAACCTCTTTATTGCCAGTCATCGGTTCAAGAAACCGATTACGGAACTGTATGTATCAACACTTCCTTATATGGCAATTCTACTGCTTGCTGTCATTATCATAACTTACTGGCCTGCCTTATCTCTGGTGTTGATCACGCCTTGAGATTTCCAGTAACGATGATGGATTTCGCCGTTGACCTTCCCTAAACACTTTAAGAAGTTCAGCCATAGTTATTTTTATCCGAGAATATTCTGCGTCGTGTCGTTTTTTGCCTTTTTCCATAGATGCAATCGTTAAACGAAGTACGCAATATAAGAAAAGAAGGCTGCGGTCGTCGAAGGCACGCGACAAATTCCTAACACTGTAAGTTATACATAAGTACTTCAAATACTGTAAGTTATTCCGTTTCATTAAACAGTACATATATGAATGCAGGGAAATTTTTAAAATTCTTTGCGACAGAATTTTGACAGAATGCAAATCAGGTGTTTTACTCATATGTAGGTTGTGATTACTAGTCAGATACTTGCAAATCATAAGTAATAGAAAGTGTGAGAAAGGGGAGTTAAGCATGCCCGAACCAACGGCTCTGCTGGTTGTTGAAAGTGATAATATTCAAACGCAAAGGCTTACCGCTGTTCTGGAGTTCATCGGATACGATAAATTACTCACAGCTAATTGTGAAAATATAAAGGATCGCCTGAAAGAACAGGCTGTAGGTGCCGTATTATTAGGGCAATGTGGTGAACCGCAGTTGTTATTAGATACTTTCGACCTGATCAAGCAGCATGATCCAGATATCCCCATCATATTGTTGTTAACCAAAGAAGTCGGTCAACAATCGGACCGCGAATTGGTAAAAAGGGCATTTGCTGTCGTTAATGTACCGCTAACCTACGTTGAATTAACAGATGCTTTGCACAGGGCGCAAATATTCCACGCCGGCAACAAGAAAAAGAGTGGCAGTTTTAATCTCGATTTGTTTCGTAGTATGGTCGGCAATAGCCGCGGCATACGCCAGGTTCGCCAGCTTATCGAACAAGTCGCAAATTCTGATGCCACGGTATTAATACTCGGAGAATCAGGTACCGGAAAAGAAGTAGTTGCCAGAAATTTGCATTACCATTCCGCCCGTCGAGCCAAACCTTTTGTGCCAATTAATTGTGGTGCAATTCCAGGTGATTTATTGGAAAGCGAATTATTCGGCCATGAGAAAGGTGCATTCACCGGCGCCATCAGTGCGCGACAGGGTCGATTTGAAATGGCGGAAGGCGGCACCCTGTTTCTGGATGAAATTGGCGACATGCCGATGACCATGCAGGTGAAATTGTTGCGCGTGTTACAGGAAAGGACGTTTGAGCGTATCGGGGGTACTAAAGTCATCACTGCCGATGTAAGGGTTGTTGCGGCCACGCATCGCAACCTGGAGGAAATGATCAAAGAAGGCAAGTTTCGTGAAGATCTTTACTATCGGTTGCAGGTTTTTCCCATCGAAATGCCGCCACTGCGCGAACGCATGGATGATATCCCGCTGTTAATCAATGAACTTATAGCGCGCCTGGAGCACGAAAAACGCGGTTCTGTTCGGTTTACACCGGCGGCTACGATGGCATTGTGTCAATATCGATGGCCAGGTAACGTGCGTGAACTGTCAAATTTGCTGGAACGGCTTGTCATCATGTTTCCCTACGGTGTGGTTGATGTGCAGGACCTGCCGGAAAAATTTCGACCTGTGGGGACTGCCCAGGTAGTCACACAGCAACAAAGTGAAAACGAAGCAGAATCCGGCAGTTTTGATCTGCACCTGGCGCCTGTGGAATCAACATTCAGTGCGCGTTTGCCTAGTGAAGGCATCGACCTGAAAGAACACATCAGTTCACTTGAATGTTCTCTTATAAAACAGGCACTGGATGAGGCCGGAGGAGTTGTGGCGCATGCTGCCAAGAGATTGAAAATGCGTCGCACAACACTGGTTGAAAAATTACGAAAATATGGATTACAGCGTTCAGAGACCATGTCAGAATTTTGACCAGGCTTCAGCTTTGGATTGTAACTCCCTGTAATTAAAACTATATTTCCTTCGGCATAGAATTTGCTCACTATGTCCTGATACGAGGCGACGACAAAATCTGTCGCGCAGAATCAAGACGGGAGCAATGTGTCGTATGGGTGTACCACTTTCGAACCAAATACAATCGTTAGAAGAAACCTTCAAAACTTTTGATCAGCTCACCGACTCTCTTGAAAGCAATTACAGCACTTTGGAGGACCGCATTGCTCAACTGCAAATGCAGTTGACCGAAGTACGCCAAAAGCATCGGCAGGAAATTGCGGCACGTGACAGCATTGCCAAGAAACTTAGTTCGGTATTACAGGCGTTACCCGCTGGTGTCGTGGTACTTAATCCAGAAGGACTGGTACAGGACTGCAATCCCGCTTCCGTCGAACTACTGGGAGGGCCATTACGTGGCGAAGTATGGCGCGATGTTGTTGAACGTGCGTTTTTACCACGTTCTGATGATGGCCATGAGATATCCCTGAAAGATGGTCGCCTGGTTAATATATCCACTTGTCCCCTGGGAAATGATCCTGGACAAATCTTGTTAATTGCCGATGTCACAGAAACACGGCGTCTTCAAAAATATGTCAGCCAACACCAGCGATTAATTTCCATGGGGGAAATGGTAGCAAGTCTGGCTCACCAGATACGCACACCTCTGTCTACAGCATTACTCAGTGCTTCGCAATTGAAAAATACCAGCCTCGATCCTGATCGTAAAAAGAAACAAACCGAAAAACTGATTAATAATTTGCGACATCTGGAAAGCCTTGTAACGGATATGCTGGTGTTTTCCAAAGAAGGACATTGCAGCAGCGATACCATAGCGCTCTCTGAATTAATTGAGAAGCTGGTAAACGACGCGCAAGTTTTAGCACAAGTAAATCATGTGCAACTTACCATGGAAGACCTTTCTCCCGATACCCTGGTTCAGGGAAACCAGTCAATTCTATTGAGCGCCTTACAGAATTTACTGGATAACGCTATTCATGCAGTAAATGGTGGTGGCAATGTTCATGTCTGCATTAAATCCAGCTTAATGGGAACCATTGATATAGTTGTAACTGACAACGGCGATGGTATTCCCCTGGAAATACAAAGCAAGATTTTTGATCCCTTTTTTACAACCAAGACTCAGGGAACGGGTTTGGGTTTGGCCGTTGTGCAAGCGGTCGCACGAGCACATCAAGGAGATATCTGGCTTGATGCTGAATACATAAATGGTTGTCGGTTTATTTTACGACTTCCGACATTGGCGTAATACAACAGTACAGGGGAAAACAATGAGTCAACCGATGATTCTAGTTGTTGAAGATGATATCGATTTGCGGGATGCGTTAAACGATACGTTACAAATGGCCGGATATAATGTCTGCGTAGCACAAGATGGCAGGATGGCGCTGGACATGATCGAAAGTAAAGAGCCTGCCATGGTTGTAACGGATATTCAGATGCCGCGCATGGACGGGCATGCGTTGTTAAAACACATTAAAAAAAGATGGCCGGATTTACCAGTAATGATTATGACGGCGTATGGTTCCATAGAAAAAGCCGTGCAAGCCATGCGTGATGGCGCGGTTGATTACATGACAAAGCCATTCGAAGCAGAAGTACTGGTTAACATGGTAGGCCAATACATAAATACCACTAGTACCGAGTCGAATGAGCTGATTGCAGTGGATCCTGCCAGCAAAAAAACCGCAGAGATTGCCCGTCGTGTAGCGGCAAGCGATGCCACGGTAATGATCACTGGGGAGAGCGGATGTGGTAAAGAAGTAATGGCGCGTTATATTCATGAGCATTCCAGTCGCGCAGATAAACCATTTATTGCCATAAATTGCGCAGCGATCCCCGACAATATGCTGGAAGCAACCTTGTTTGGATATGAAAAAGGTGCTTTCACCGGCGCCTACAAAGCCTGTCCTGGAAAATTCGAGTTGGCAGATGGGGGTACATTGTTACTGGACGAAATTTCGGAAATGGATTTGGCGCTTCAAGCAAAACTGTTGCGTGTGTTACAGGAACGTGAAGTAGAGCGTCTGGGTGGCAACAATTTGGTGCAGCTGGATGTACGAGTATTGGCTACTTCCAATCGTAATATGCGCGACCAGGTACAATCCGGGAAATTCAGGGAAGATTTATTCTACCGTCTGAATGTTTTTCCGCTCTATATTTCGCCGTTGCGTGAAAGGCCGGGCGACATTAAAAGCCTGGCCCAGGGGTTTGTTAGCAAGCACATGGTGGCAACAGGTTCTATGCAGCTCCAGGCGCCGGAGCTGGAGCAATCCGCTATTGATAGACTACTGTCACACTCGTGGCCAGGTAACGTGCGCGAACTGGATAATGTCATTCAAAGAGCCTTAATTTTACGACAAAGTGACAATATAGTGGGTGAGGACATTCAGTTTGAGCAGGAGTTTGATGATGCCAGCGTTCTTGTGCAGCGTGCGGAAAATGTGCCAGTTGAAGAAAGCAAAAATTTAGGCGATGACTTAAAGCACCACGAATACCAACGGATCCTGGATGCATTAAAAAGCGAAATGGGTAACCGGCAAGTTGTTGCTGAAAAACTGGGTATTAGCCAGCGTACATTGCGTTACAAACTGGCAAAGATGCGAGATCAGGGTATTCAGATACCGGGGCGAAGCGGGGCGGAGTTAAATCCATAATTCATAATGGTTTCAACTTGTATCAGGATAAAGCCAGATGCGTGAAGACTCGCAGCAAGAAATAGATGAGGGAATACGAAAGTATCCTTTCCCAACGCGCTACCTGGCTGGATTCATCATACTGATTGTCGGATTATGTTTTCTGGGAGTTGCTGCGGTATTGTGGTCTGCTGCACCTGCATATACTGAATTACTCCGTGGTATCGATCATGAAGAATCCGCTGCTATTGCTACGGAGTTGCAAAATAACAATATATCCTTTCGTTTCGAACCAGCTAGCGGGGCAATATCTGTTCCCTCTGATGAATTATATTATGCGCGTGTTAAATTAGCTGCAAAAGGGTTGTTATATACGAACGACGCTGACAGGAAACACCGCTATGTAGTTGTTGCCCCTGATTCAACAAGTGAGTCGGATATTCAGGGATTGCCCCATCAGTTACTTGAAACAGAGTTAGCCAAATCTATTGCCAGTATCGACCATGTTCGTTCGGCACGCGTCCATCTGGCGCTTGCAAATGTTGCTGGTGAAAATAATAACCAGCCATCGCGCGCATCAGTAGTGGTTCGTCTGTCTCCAGGTCACCGCTTAACGGAAGCAAAAATTACTTCAATTTCCCACTTGATTGCATCCAGTGTATCAAATTTGTCAATTGAAAATATTACGATCATTGATCAAAGCGGTAAATTGCTGAAATCTGCGGGTACACCAAATTTGCCAAATTTAACTGCGGAACAATTTAACTACGCTCGACGAGTGGAGCAATCTTATCTTGACAGAATTGAAAATATTTTGATTCCAATTCTGGGTACAAATGCTGTACGCAGTCAGGTTACAGCTGAGCTGGAATTTATTTATTCAGAGCCCAGCAATTTACAAAAGGGAGAAAGTCTCAGCAGGCATTTCAAATCTGGAAACATTCGTCGTTTATCGGCAACAGTTGTCGTTGACAATCGCCTGGTTGACAGTGGTGATGGTCAATTAAGCCGGGTTGCACGTAGTGCTGATGAAATGAAGCGTATTACAG
>NZ_CDLKIE010000147.1:0-12920 GCF_975902315.1 Kaarinaea lacus
ATGGCGGTTCGGGCATATAATGCCTCGGTAATTGCTTCGGCTGCCACCGTCGCAGTTTCCGCCAATTCGCCATTTTTGTGCGGCAAGGATTTATGGGCAGAAACGCGGATTCCCCTGTTTGAGCAATCGGTAGAAGTGGGTGGTTACGAGCCTGCAGCACATGGTCCCATGCGACGCGTCACTTTTGGCTCCGGCTACCTGCATCATTCGATTTTTGAGTGCTTCACTGAAAACCTGGAACACTATCCGGTCTTGTTACCTGAATTAATTGATGAACCACTTGAAAAATTCAGTAACGTTCGGCTGCATAACGGTACCTTGTGGCGCTGGAATCGACCATTACTCGGCATAGAAAACGAACAATGCCACATACGAATTGAACATCGTGTTGTACCTGCAGGTCCCAGTGTCATAGATGCCATTGCTAACGCAGCCTTTTATTTCGGCCTGGCGCTTAACCTGATGCAACGTGAAATTCAACCCGAAATGCAACTGGCTTTTGACCAGGCAAGAGATAATTTTTATAGCGCCGCCAAGCATGGTTTTGACGCGCACATCGTTTGGCTCGATAGTAAGAAAAGTAACATTCGTACACTGATATTGAACGAGCTAATCCCCATGGCCGCTCAAGGCCTGGAAAAAGCCGGCATTGACACCCAGGATATCGATACTTATCTTGGTGTCATCGAGCAACGAAGCGTGAACAGTTGTAATGGCGCTGCCTGGCAAAGGGCTTTCGTTGCCAAACATGGCCTGGATATGCAGAGTTTAACCAAGGCATACGTGGAAAGACAGAACAGCGGTGTCGCAGTTCACGAATGGGACCTGTAAATTACGCCACCCTGAATGCTATTTACAAACTGTCAGAATATTTGATTGAATCATAGCGATTTTGAATTAAATTAATTATGCTCAATGTCATCCATCACATACCCAACGGCTTATTGACAGCTCCACCGACGGAATTGTATCGCATACTGGATAAACCCACCCTGATTCATTTATCGGGACATCGCGAACCACCATTATTTGTATCCGTCCTGTTGCATGGTAACGAAACCTCTGGATACTACGCGATCCAGGAATTATTGAAGAAATACCACAATAGTACTTTACCCCGTTCACTCAGTATATTTATTGGCAACATTGAAGCTGCTAAATTCGCTAAGCGGCGCCTGGACAACCAGGTCGACTACAACCGAATTTGGCCACACAGTGGATTTCGACATGAAGCTGAAGAAGCGCATATGGTGCAGCAGGTTATTGATGAAATGCGCAAGCGAAAGGTGTTTGTTAGTCTCGACATACATAACAATACCGGCCTTAATCCACATTATGCTTGTGTTAACCGTATGGACAACGCCTTTTACCAATTGGCTATATTGTTCAGTCGCACGGTTATCTATTTTATTCGGCCTAAAGGCGTACAGTCTCAGGCCTTTGCAGAGATTTGCCCGGCCGTAACTGTTGAAGCCGGAAAAACTGAACACCGCCTTGGCGTAACCCATGCCATGCAATACATAGAATCCTGCCTGGGTTTATCCGAGTTGCCGGATCGGCCGGTATTAAAACAGGATATGGATTTATTTCACACGGTTGCCATTGTAAAAGTACCACCGTCGGTGGATTTTAGTTTTACTGATAGCAGCTCGGACATCTGTTTTCGCTCCGATCTGGAAAAATTGAATTTTTGTGAATTACCAGCCGGTACCGGGATTGCCAATATGAAAAATCCGGATAAAACGCCTTTCTCCGTGATGGATGAAGACGGCAATGAAGTGTATGAGCGGTTTTTTAAATCAGAAGAGCACCGCCTGGTGACACGTTGCGATATTATGCCTTCTATGCTGACTACTGAAAGCGACATTATTCGCAAAGATTGCTTATGTTATTTAATGGAGCGACTCAGTTTTTAGTGCTGAATTTATTGATGAACGCTAATAATAACGAAGTTCATACCACCAGTGACCGAATATCTCATGAAACGCTATTGCGCTGTATCGCAATGCTCTTGCTGACGGCAAAAAATCTTCAAGTCGGTAGCCCGGAAGGAGCCCGTAAAAAGCTGTGGGGGCAGGTATCACCTCGATATCAAAATGTTCAAACGCAGCTTTGGCCCGCGGCATATGCCAGGCATGAGTCACCAACGCAATCTTTCTTAAATCGTTTTGTTTAAGAAACCTGGCGGTGAATTTGGCGTTTTCATACGTTGTACGACTATGTTCTTCAATATGATCAACGATGACAATAAATTCCTTCTGCAATACTTCCCGCATCAAATCCGCTTCACTCCTGGCCTCATTGTGTAATCGCCCACCACTAATAATTAATGGTAATCCAGTACGCTTTACAACCCAGGCCGCATAACGCGTTCTCTCCAGTGAAAATAAACTCAACGTGTCATCGCCGTATTCTTCGGCATTTACTCGCCTGCCACCTGCCAGTAACACCAGTGCATCCGCGTCTTCAATTTTCGGTTTTAACTTAGTTGCTGAAATAGACTCATCAGTTTGCAGGGTGTTAATCAGTAACGCCGAAACCACCGGCAAACTACACAACAATAAACTTATCAAGCTGATTGCTGCCAACCAGAGACCGGTTTTTTTCCAGGCCAGTGAAAGGCCTAAGCCCAGAACACCCAACACAATCAAACCTGTTGGCGGCAAAATTATACTCGCTATGGCTTTGACAATGCCGAGTTCCATGGTGAAATACTCGCTTACTCTTGTAACAGGTTGGCTAATTCTGCAAATTCTTCCAGCGTTAATGTTTCAGCGCGCTGCGATGGATCTATTCCCCTTGCTTGCATATCTTCAGCGGTAATCAGGGTTTTCAAACTGTTACGCAAGGTTTTTCTACGCTGAGCGAAAGCCGCACTCACAACTTTTTCCAGCAAAGAAAAGTTAGCTATTTTTACAGGGGGTTCACTATGCGGAATCATACGAACTACCGAAGAATCTACTTTAGGTGGTGGAGAAAAGGCCTGCGGCCCAACATCAAAGACCTTTTCGACGTAACAATAATACTGAACCATTACGCTCAGTTTGCCATAAGATCTATGCCCAGGTGAAGCAGCCAGTCTATCGACCACTTCTTTTTGTAGCATAAAATGCATATCTTCAATGCAGGCAATTTGTTCGAGTAACCGAAATATCAGTGGTGTAGAGATATTGTAAGGTAAATTCCCTACGATACGAAGCTTTTCCTCTGCTTGCACCAATTTACAAAAATCAAATTTCAGCGCATCAGCGCTGTGGATTGTAAAATTACCCATAGGTAACGGTGACTGTTTAAGACTGGCCACCAGATCACGATCCAGTTCAACGGCATCTAGCACACTAACCAGTGGCAATATTGCCTGAGTCAGCACACCCATTCCAGGACCGATCTCAACCAGGTGGTCTACTGGTGCTGGTGCGATAGCATTTACTATCTGCTGTACTACACCTGAATCCTTCAAAAAATTTTGACCGAATCGTTTACGGGCACGATGATGGAAAGACTGAGACATTATTAGCAATTATTAGTATTAGTTTAAGTTGCTAGCCATTTCCATGGCGGTTTTTATTGCAAGTAAAAAACTGCCTGGATCGACCTTATCTGTCCCGGCTAATGGCAAAGCTGTTCCATGATCAACAGAGGTACGAATTATGGGCAGGCCCAGGGTAGTATTAATCGCTTGCCCAAAGCCTTTATACTTCAGGACAGGTAGACCTTGGTCGTGGTACATAGCAAGAAAAGCATCTGCCTTCAGTAAATTATCAGGACTGAATATAGTATCCGCCGACAAAGGTCCATGAAGTAACATGCCTTGCTGACGTAATCGATTTAGTACTGGCTCAATAATGGTTTGCTCTTCGTTGCCCAGGTGTCCACCCTCCCCTGCATGAGGGTTCAGTCCACAAATAAATATTTCAGGGTTTGGAATACCATATTTATTAACCAGGTCACGATGCAGAATTTCAATGACGCTGGTTAAAACTTGTGGCGTGATGGCATCAGCAACCTCTCGCAATGGCAAGTGTGTCGTTACCAGGGCAACACGCAGTCCTTCGGTTTGTAACATCATGACAGGTAACGGAGTGTTGGTTAATCTGGCTAAAAACTCCGTGTGCCCGGTGAATTTAATGCCGGCATCGTTGATAACTCCTTTGTGCAGTGGTCCGGTTACAATGCCATGGCACTTACCTTCCAGGCATGCATGGGTTGCCTGCTCCAGCATATTTAACACGTAGTGCGCATTGGCTGGGTCAAGCTTACCGGTATGCACCGGCTGCGCTAAGTCAACGGGAAACACATGAAGAATCCCAGCACGCTGGTTTCTACAGTGACTGTCAATTGTTTTAAGGGTTACGATTTTGAGCGGGATATCGAGCATTCGCGCGCGCTGCTCAATCAGCAGCGGATCTGCTAATACAATTAACTGGGCTTCAATGTCGTGCTGAGATAATTGCACACATAAATCTGGCCCAATTCCCGCTGGTTCACCAGAGGTAATAGCTAATCGCGGTTGGGAAGAAATGTTCATATATGATTAGCATGTCGGAACGATCATCTATAAACGCAGCTGAACAAATGACTCATCCCTAATTTGTCGTATCCAGTTTTCCAATGCCGGCCCCGTTTTTTGCTCCAGTATATATTCTCTGGCCTGTTTCTTGAGAAACTCTTCGGTATTGTCATGCTGACGACGATCTTCCACTAGAATTATGTGCCAACCAAATTGTGTCTTTACCGGTGCACTAATTTCACCCGGCTGCAACCTGTCCATTGCTTCCTCGAATTCACGAACCATAGAGCCAGGATTTACCCATCCCAGATTTCCACCATCAGCTGCCGAAGCTTTGTCATCGGAATTTGCAGTAGCAATTTGCGCAAAATCCTCACCGGCATCAATTCGTTGCTTTAGCTGTTGGACTTTTCCCAGAGCCTCATCATTGCTAACCAGATCAGAAGCTTGAATCAGGATATGCCTTGCTAATGTTTGATTCACGATATGCTGCACATCTGCACTACGCTTCTCTGCCAGTTTGATAATATGAAAACCACTGGGGCTACGAATGAGTCCGCTAATATCACCCTGGTGCATATTTTTAACCAATCCGGAAAACAGGCTGGGAATTTCAGCGAGCTTCCGCCACCCAAGATCGCCGCCATTCAAAGCCTGCTGCCCATCTGATTGAGCAATGGCAAGCTGTGAAAAGTCTTCGCCAGCATTAAGGCTCTCCAGCAATTGTTGCGCTTTTTGTTTAACTTCCTGAATTCTTACAGGAGTTGCTGCTTCTGGCACCACTAGCAAGATATGTTGTAAACGATATTCTTCGTTCGAACGACCTTGCAAATCCTGGTTTGCCAGAAAATCTTCAATTTCCTGATCTGTTACCGTAATCTTTCTGCGAACTTCCCGTTGTTGTAATCGCGCCATAATCATTTCATCCTTTACTCGGGCACGATACTCGCTGTATTTGATTCCGCTAGCCTCCAGGGCTTGACGAAATTCATTTATACCTATTCCATTTTGTCTGGCAATATTCTCGATAGCGTTGTTAAGGGTCTCGTCATCTACTTTTAACAATCTTTTTTCAGCACGTTGTAACTGAATCCGGTTAACCACCAGACGATCCAGCACCTGTTTCTGTAATATATCTTCAGGGGGCATTTGGGTTTGCCGTTGTCGTAATTGTTTTTTGATGACATCCAGTTCTAGTTCCAGTTCTACAAAAGTAATAACATCATCGTTTACAATCGCCACTATGCGATCAATAGCGTTACTTTTATCCTGCACAGCCGCTGACGATGCTAGAGAAATTATTGTCAGGAAAATAATTCCAGGCAATTGAGCTAAGAAAGTCTTCGGAGTGTAATTATAAGTTGGCGTTTTCATAACCTTACATAAGTTTCTATTTTATAATCCTGGTAATAACCCGGTATCAAATGCTGATTTAACTTTCCTACCGACACTGGCCAGGCCTTTAAGTTCAAACTGGAACAAGATAGAGTCATTTCGCGTATCGGTTGCCAAATCACTGATGTAGTCTCGATACATCAGGCGGAGTGCCCAACAGCAACTTTCATATTCGATCCCGCCAACGGCTTCCAGTGAGATATCATCCAGAAATGAATAATAATATCTCAGGTAGGCTTTCCATTGTTGTCGCAACGGCCATAATATTGAAAGGTCTACCTGGTCAATGGCATCTACTTCATATCGATAAGCCAGGTTGGTAATTTTATCGTGACTAAATCGATAACGGAACTCAAATGAACCTTTATCTACCTGACTGGTTAACGGATCCCACTCAAAACTGGCCATAGCGCGGACTTTACGGTTCCATTGACTGCTCAACATACCGGTAATATCCGATTGCGACCTTGTATCTGGTGCATCGCCGGGTAGTGCAACTTCCCGATCCTGAAAATAATAGATCTGTCCGAGTGTAGCGACTAATAGTTCATTTCCCGAGTCATTAAAAAATCGCGTTGTTAGAGAGAAACTAAGTTGGTTCGCATCACCGATTCTGTCGACACCGGAGAAACGATTATCTCGGAAAAGCTCGGAAAAGCTAAATAAAGGTAGCGTTGTATCGAATATCGGTATATCGTCCTGATCCTTATAAGGAACATACAGATAGTACAGACGCGGCTCCAGGGTTTGTACAAGTTGCCCCTGATCTGACTCGATTTCACGCTCAAAAAATAAGCCACTATCCAGGCTGGCCTGAGGCATGGTTCTGTTAATGTGATCGGGATATAAAGGATCATTACTACCTAACGTATAGTGTGTATATCGCAACTTTACATTGGGATCAACGTAGCCCGCTGCCCTGCGATATGGCCAGGCAATTTCTGGTGCCAGATCAAAACGCGTCCCGGTAACACCATCCTCCCTGAAAAAATGGACCAGTTCTGTAGCCGCCGACGTTTCCCAGCCATAGTTTAGAAAATAGGGATTGGTCACCAACTGTAACTGTGGCAAGCGTTGATAGGGCCTGTCAATCGCGGCAATGGTTTCGTCCAGCGTTTGAAAAGTCTGAACTTTTCCCCTGGCGCGCCAGTCTTTTGCTTTATATTCAACATCAAGGAAACGTTCCAGATGCGTTAAACTGGAAGCACTTAAATTATGCCAGAAATCATCAAAATAACGATCGTCTGAAGCGTATCGATACTGTACCTGGGTACGCCAACCTCGCGATGGATTACCGATGTGGAAAAAAGCGGCATAAGTTCGATCAAGTTCATTAAAAGCTTTGTCATTGCTCAAGTACTCGACTTCTAGCTTTCCTTCATATTTTTTGTCTAAATAACGTGCCTCCCCAGCAATTTGAACACCACGTTTACTTAAATAGCGGGGAGTAAGGGTCGCATCGCGATTGGGCGCAATATTAAAATAATAGGGCAAAGATATTTCTGTACCCGAAGAACTGGATGAACCAAAGTTAGGCGCCAGAAATCCTGTTTTGCGTCCCTTGATAGGCAGGCTCATATAAGGCAAATATAAAAATGGCACTCGCTTAAACTCTACGCGGGCGTGACGAGCTATCCCCTTATTCGCGGCAAAATCCAGATGTAGCTCGGCGGATTTCAACACCCAGTCTTCTTTACCTTTATCGCAACTGGTAAATGATACTTTTTTCAAATGGAGTACGTCTTCGCCGAGTATTGATACGGATTGAGCTGTACCTCGCAGGTGATTTTCAACCAACCAGAACTCGGCTTCAGTTATATTGGCCTTATCGCTGTCAACTTGCACATCTGCTTTTTTACCAATCAATACATGTTGGCCGGTCCGATATCGAACTGCGCCATCTGCGTACACTTTATTATTGACTCGATCATAAATGGCGTGATCAGTGGTTAAGATTCCATCTGTTTGTCGAAAAATGACATTACCTGCAAAATGGTAAGTTTGAAGCTTTTCAATGCGCGCGGTATCAGAGGTCACGACGATTTGACCCGCTTCAGGTTTTATATCCACTTCGACTGGGTCAGTTGTAAAACTGGATGGAACAAATAGTGTGCTGCAATATTGCCAGGGATCATCTGCTTCCGCTGCAAAAACCGCGCTAGTACTAAATGCCATCATGATGCACGCAACCAGGGTAATCGCTGCATATAGTCCTGTCCGCTTTATCATGATGATTGAAACTGTCATCTAGTAGGTATGTTGTTTGTATTAATTATTTACCAATACAGAAGCTGGCAAAAATTTTCCCCAATAAATCATCTGCCGAAAACTCCCCCGTAATTTGTGCCAGTTGCAGTTGCGCTTGACGTAATTCCTCAGCCAACAATTCACCCGCGTTATAAGTGTCCAGTTGTTGTTGTCCCTGCAGGGTATGATTGAGTGCGTTATCCAGTGCAACCAGGTGACGTCGCCTTGCCATGAAACTGCCATCGCCCACTGTTTGAAACCCAACGCACGATTTCAGATATTCCTTTAATTCCTGCAAACCAGTACCATTTTTTGCTGATATTGATAAATGTTTAATATCTATGCTTTGCAGATCACCACCTTTTTCCAGTAAATCCACCTTATTATATACGATGGTCACCCCGGGTCCGGCCGCCAGGAGGCTTTGCAGTAAAGGATCCTGGTTTATTGGATCATGCTGACTGGCATCAACTACATACAGCATTTGATCTGCCTGGCTGATTTCATCCCAGGCCCGGCGTATGCCTTCCTGCTCCACCCTGTCGGCAGCTTCTCGTAAACCAGCCGTATCAATGATGTGCAAGGGCATGCCATCGATCTGAATCATCTCACGCAAAACATCACGTGTCGTACCCGGTATTTCGGTTACAATGGCACTTTCTCTTCCCGTTAACTGATTCAACAGGGTTGATTTGCCGGCATTGGGTTTTCCCGCAATCACTACCGTCATCCCTTCGCGTAACAACTGGCCCTGGCGTGCCTCGGACAAGGTATGTCGCAGCTGTGCAATAATAGCGCTAAGTTGATCCTTAACTTGAGAATCCCCCAAAAAATCAATTTCTTCTTCGGGGAAGTCGATAGCTGATTCTACATACATTCGAAGCTGTATGAGTGAATCCAGTAACTGATGAATGCGCCTGGAAAACTCGCCCTGTAACGATCGTAGTGCGGACCGGGCAGCTTGTTCGGAGGAACTATCAATTAAGTCAGCGATTGCTTCCGCTTGCGCAAGATCCAGTTTGTCGTTTAAAAAGGCCCGTTCACTAAATTCTCCCGGTCTCGCTATACGCGCGCCAAGAGAAACAACGCTTTTCAGTAAAATATCCATCACCACGGGACCGCCATGGCCCTGCAGTTCCAGAACATCCTCGCCAGTGAATGAATGCGGACCCTTAAAAAATATCGCTAAACCTACATCGATGGTTTCACCGGATGCATCTTTAAATGGTAAGTATTCTGCCATTCGCGGTTGGGGAATCTTACCCAGGATATCCTGGGCTACCTGGGAACAAAGCGGACCCGAGACTCTGATTACTCCAATACCACCGCGCCCAGGCGGTGTTGCCAGGGCTGTAATGGTATCCATGGCTTGAGTTGAACTTGCCATGCTTATCTCGACCAGGAAACTTAATTTAACGTTTAACTAAGCAGCACGCTCAATTTTACGCGTGATATACCACTGCTGAGCAATGGATAATATGTTGTTTGCTACCCAGTACAATACCAGTCCTGATGGGAAAAACGCAAAAAACAGCGTGAACACTATTGGCAGGAAGCTCAGGATTTTCGCCTGCATGGGATCCATTGGTGCCGGGTTCAGCTTCTGTTGCACGTACATGCTGGCACCCATAATCAATGGGAGAACGTAGTAAGGGTCTTTTGCGGACAGGTCATCGATCCACAGGATAAATGGAGCCTGGCGTAGTTCTACACTTTCTAATAGCACCCAGTACAAGGCGATAAATACCGGTATTTGAACCAGCATCGGCAAACAGCCGCCCAGGGGATTAATTTTTTCTTTCTTATAAAGATCCATCATTGCCTGGCTCATGCGCTGCTTGTCGCTACCATAGCGCTCCTTGAGCTGCTGGATTTTTGGCTGAAATTTACGCATGTTCGCCATAGAGCGATAAGCTGCTTCCGACAGCTTAAAAAATACCAGCTTGATAATCAGCGTGACGAGTATAATCGCCCACCCCCAATTATTGAGATACGAGTAGATAAATTTGAGCAACCAGAAAAGAGGTTCTGACAATATAGTTAATACACCATAATCAACCGTTAGCTGAAGATTGGGTGCCGCACTGGCCAGTCGCTCCTGGTCTTTTGGTCCAATATAAAGACTGCTGCTGAATTTACCTGTTTGTCCCGCTGCGATGGTGGAATCAGCTGTTGACATGCCGATCAGATAACGACCGGTATCAAGTGCCTTGGTGTAAAAATAGTTATATTTATCCTGTACTGGAATCCAGGCACCCAGAAAATAATGTTGGATCATGGCAACCCAACCACCTTTTATGTAACTCTGCTCGGCTTTCCAGGTGGCCATTTCGTCCAGATCAACTTTCTCATATTTGTTGAGTTCATTGGACACAACACCACCGGTATAGGTATAGATAAATCGTGATTGTTCTTCAGACGTGACTTCACTACGCTGCAATTGTCGATAAAAACGGCCCGTCCAGTCTTCATTCGTTCCGTTAATAATTTCTACGTCCATTTCGATGACGTAACTGTCGCGTTTGAAGGTATAGATTTTGTTAATGCTTAGACCATTATCACCGTGCCAGTACAACTTGACCTGGAGTTTATCGTCCCCTTCTGCAAGCTTGTATTCCAACTGCTCGCTGTTGAATATTACATGGTGATCAGCTGAAAAGCCTTTGCTGGCTAACAATCCGGACTGGGCAATCAACAGTCGAGGTAATTCGTCATTAAACAGCACCACTGGTTTATCGGGTTGTTTGAGCTTTTGTGGAAAAGCTAATAATGAAGCTTTGCGGATATCGCCACCGGTCGTATCAATCTCCACCTGCAGTAAGTCGGTTTTAACGTGAATTCGCTGGCTCTTGCTGATAACTGTGCTTTCCACCTGACTGCTGACAGCTTGCCCATTGCCCGAAGCAGCACCAGGCCTGGCAACTGGAATATCCTCTGACGGTGTAACAGCAGTTTCCGATGCGGGTGGAGATGGCGTTGCTTGTCCAGAAAGCGTCTCGCTGCTAACGGGTGCCGGTGCAGGCGGTTTGGGCCCAAATTGCTCTTGCCAGGCGCTGTATAAAAGCAGTATGACCAGGGATAAAGCGACAAACAAAAACAGGCGTTGATTTTCCATAGGACGACTCAATCTTTATTTTTAGTATTTTCTGGCACAGGATCATAACCGCCTTCATGCCAGGGATGACAACGAGACAATCGTCTTATTGCCAAAGACAGGCCTTTCCAGGCACCATGCTGTTGGACCGCAGTCGCGGCGTAACAGGAACAACTGGGATAATACCGGCAGTGACTACCTAAAAATGGACTCAGTAAATACTGATATCCTTTTATTAAAATGATTACGAATTTTTGCATCTTGCCGTCAGTGTTTTCCAGTGTTTGTTTAGACTATCAAATAGCTCCTGGTTGGATGCCTGCGCTGCGCTGGCATGTCCAATCACTACAATATCGATGTTTCGCATTTCGTTTTGATGACGTCGAAAGCTATCCCGGACCAGTCGTTTCAAACGGTTTCTAGCCACGGCTGTTTTTATTCTTTTTTTTGAGATCGCCAAACCCAAACGGGCATGGTCACAATCATTGCTTGCCGCCAGTAAAATTAATAACCGATCAGCAGATTTGCATTGTGTGTTGCTAAAAACGCGCTGGAATTCCCGACTTTGAAGCAGCCTGTATTGGCGGGTAAAGCATGTAATAGGAGCCATGCAATTCTGTCAGCCTGTCATTTTTTTTGAGAGCATCCTGAGTGGACGCGGGTGTGGCAAAAAATTAAATGCGTTACATATTAAAAACGCTTCACCAGTTGCCACAAAAACTACCCAAACAGCCTCGAGCCGGGCTGTATGGTTTTACGTTAGCGGCTGATTATTAATTAACCACATCATAGAATGACGACAAACTAAACGCTTAAACGTTTACGACCCTTGGCACGACGTGCGTTAATAACGCGGCGGCCGGCTTTAGTGCTCATACGCGCACGGAATCCATGAGTTCTTGCACGACGTAACTTACTGGGTTGATAGGTTCTTTTCATAACTTTTCCAATATTTTTGAATCAGCGACAGCGCCTTAATTATAGTACGTAGAATTCCAATAAAAGCGGCGTAGAATACTGCGAATATCCTGCTTACGTCAAGCAACATTCCAGGAAATTTTTTTTCGCCCGGGTGTGGATAACTTTGCCTTTCGGGAGTAGACTCGTCCGTCTTTCCATTAAAAAAAACGCCGCGTGAAGGGAGGACTTGCAGTGGGGACTTGGCAAACTTGTTTGGACCGCCTGGAAGGAGAATTAACCGCTCAACAATTCAATACGTGGATCAGACCACTGCAAGCCATCGAAGATAATGAAACCTTACGGATCCTGGCCCCAAATCAATTTGTACTGGATTGGGTTAACAACCGATTTTTAGATCGAATTAATGGCATCCTTGGCGACCAAAAGCCAGGTTCTGCCACGCAACGGGTTAGTCTTGAAATTGCGCAGACAAACCTGGCAACCCCTCGTCCGGAGCAGGAAGACCTGCGCGCCCTGCACACTAAAAATCCGAGTCCACCACAGCCTGCACCGGCTATCGTTAAACCGCGCCGCGCCAGTGATGTTTCACACAATCCCAATCTGAATAATGCGCTTACTTTTGAAAAATTCGTCGAAGGTAAATCCAATCAATTGGCCCGGGCAGCAGCATATCAGGTCGCGGATAATACGGGTGAAACGTATAATCCCCTGTTCATTCAAGGTGGCGTAGGTCTGGGTAAAACCCATTTAATG
>NZ_CDLKIE010000148.1:0-7933 GCF_975902315.1 Kaarinaea lacus
AAAAACTGGAAATCGATATGGAAGCACCCGGTCCTAAAACCCTGGCCTTATTAAATATCGATGCATTTTCTTCTATAAATACCGCTTATGGAATTGAAGTGGGAAACTTCGTTTTAAAAACAGTTGCCAAGAGATTATCTGAGCTAAGTAATAGCGATACAAACGTATATAAGCTCTCTGCAGATGAATTTGTAATCCTCTCTACAAATAGCGAGATCATTCCCTATATGTTAAAAAGCAATATCCGTAATCTCTTAACAAAGAATGTTCTCATTCTCCCAAAGATTCCATTCCTTGTTTCACATTGCTGCGATAAGAACTCCCCGCTCAGTTTATTGTTATAAAAAATTACTACACAATCCCTAACTATCTCTGTCGTGTTTTTTGGTATATCAGCATGTTCTTATTTAACTTTTTTATGCTTAACAAAAAACTCGAGCAACCGATGCTAGACTAATAATAACCAACATGTCAACGATGGTATTAAATTTTATAAACGCATTTAAAAGAGCGAAATTGTTTTTAAAATGTACAAATTAAATGAATGCATAAACGCCAAAATAATACTTAAGCACTACTTATAATTGCCTTTAAATTGCAAGCCACAATAAAACGCAACTAACTAAACAACTTAGTTAGCGTTACTCAACTGAGATTGTAACTTTATGAACTTAATAGAATTCTTTATGACTAGCGTCAGGAGGGTACATTAGAAGATTGAATTATTATGCGCTTGAATCGCGACATTAAAAACCTAAATGAGTAAAAATAGACTCACTATAAAAATTTCGTTTTTGTCGTTCCAGCTATATTTCTTCATTCGTTAACGTTTATAAAAACACACGAGGAGTTACGAACATTTTACATCATGAAATTTTTTATATTATAAAAAAGTATGACACCTCTATTTAGTAATAACTGTTTTCGACATGTTAATTACGCTGCGTCAGGTTTGGCATTTGCCAATGCATCCACTTTTTTCCTTAGCTTATCCAGGTTATCGGCATTGGCATTTAAAGATTCGATGCGCGACAGTAATGACTGGGCACGTAAGGTTGCTTTTTTATCAATAGCCATGTTTAAAGCATTAGTCATTCGCTCAACCTGCTGATCTGACAACTCAACCAGACGTCTCGAATACCGATCCATATTTTGCTGATCCTGCAATGCGCCAAAATAACGCACTAATACACGAATTTGTGGCTCTTCAAACAGGACATTATCGGCTATTCCCAGCAGGGATTTGCCTGCCTGTTTTAATTTGAATTCCGCCAAAGCTGTTAATTGCCATGCCCGTTCTGCATCATTTTGTGGCTTTATTCTCGACAACCGCTTGAGTTCGCCCTGTTTGTACAATAATTTCGCCTTCATAGTTCGGCGTAAACTTTCATCCTGAATTCTTGCGATGACTTTATCGGCATCCTCAAACCGTAAAAGCTCCATCATGATCTCAGCCTGTTGTTGGTGAGTCACATCTGGCCAGGTGTCATTTTTTTCATACATGGCAATCGCCGCGTCATAATCATAAGTACGCCACTGAAACTCATGATCGACCGCTCTCGATTTAATTGCATCGTGCTTTAACAAATTAGTGACGGCATGATGCACCAAATTAAATTCGTCCCAACGATATAAAGACTGAGCGTAATCATAAAAGATATCGGCCGCTTCATTCCCTAACAGCTGGTTTGCGTCCAGAGTATAGTTGTCCCAAAGGAGTTTATATGGGCTTTCATCCCCCGTCGCATTCTTGTCAAGAGCAGACAACCTGACCTCAGACAATATATTCATATCCGTATTCGGCACCATGTCACCCGCAGCCTTTATAGCCTGATCGCGCGATAAGGCAAAATACCATAGTAAATCTTGCGGATACTCCATGTCATGAAATGCAAGACCGGCTTTAATCCTTTCCTCGTTAAATCTACTGGCCACTCGATCCAGATCGAACTGCATTGGCTTACTGGAACCAAACATCAGAAAGTCTCCAGTACCAACATCGGCCATGGTAAATCCTTCCGGAAAGACTGCATAAAAAGCCTGTATAATGGCGCGCATGGTGGTTGCATCCATGTTAAACATGCTCAACCATTGCCCATAAATACCACCCTCATTTAAACGGGATTTTACGACCTCAAAAAACTCTTTGGTAAACACAGTAGATGCACGAGACAGCCACGGATGTGAAGGTTGTGCCGCAATCAGATCATATTTAACATCCTCCAGCAGCAATGTGTTACGCGCATCATTGAACTCTAGCGTTACACGCGGATCCTGCAACATGGGTATTTCATTGCCATAAATATATCGCCCCGCATCAACAATGACCGGTTCCAGCTCTACTACCTTGATACTCTCCAACCCTTCCGTTAACGTTAGCGCTTTGGTAGTAAATCCACCTCCGTAGCCCACCACAAACGCCGACCTGGGATCTTCATGGAGAAAGTAAGGCATTAAGCCCAGCAGGTATTCAATAATCGGCGGATTATCCAGGTTTTGCTTATCGAATCCCGATTCATTCAAACCATTATTCTGGATACGTACATGACGCCCGTCGTAGGTCACCAGGCTAACAACACCCGTCTTACCCTCTTTGACAAACAGCACTTTCGGTTTCTTGCCTTTACCGGCGTTGAAATCATATTGATACTGAACGGAAGCGATAAGTTCTTTGTAATTGATGTGATCAAAAAACCAGTTACTGCCAATACCTATCACTGCTAATACGGTAACCGCAATTCGTGCTGCGGGTTTCGGTAACGGTTTCACAAAAATAAACGGCAGCACCAGGATAATCAGCGCCATAGTCGTTAATAATACATCGGTACCATATTGGGGAATAATCCAGAAACCGGCTGCGATAGAACCAAAAATGCTCGCAACCGTGTTTATGGCATACGCTTTACCAATTCGCGCGCGCACACCCGACAAATTCCCGCAGTACAACTTCAGGTTTAATGGAAACAGCGCGCCAAAAATAAACGTCGGCAGGATTAACATAAAAAACACGATGGCGTATTTCACGCCATGACGTAACCATGGTTCCACCGAGAAATGGTTAATGGCTTCAAATATCGGTGGCAAGAAACTCAGAAAAGCTCGGGTAAATAACAGTGATGTACCCAGGGCCACCAGCCCAACCGCCATCCAGAATTCCGGACGATGAATTTTATCCAGGTATTTTTTTACCCACCAGGAACCGGCAGCGATACCAAACAGAAACACGGTAAGAATTGCCGCAAAGCCATAAATCGTCGTACCCGTAAAAATAGACAAGTATTTCGTCCAACCGACCTCCGTGGCAATCGCCGCAAAGCCGGTCGCAAACAAAACAATCAGGGCATGAATACGCAGCGGTGCCTGCTGTTTTTGGGATTCCTTTTGTTTCGCGGTTAACTCACCACGAATATCATCACTGGTTTCAATGGGAGGGAATGTAATACGGGAATTTAAATAAAGCGCCATAAAGACAATAAAGAAATTCAATGATGCTGCCATATAAACGGCGCCATCTAATCCCCAGTTTGGCACAAAAACAAAACCTGCTAACAGGGCACCAAATACCGCACCCGCGGTATTTAAACTATAAAGTTGGCTAACCCGCTTACCCATATCCCCCTGGCGTCGCACTAATATGGCCGCCATTACTGGAAAGGTTGCACCCATACACATGGTGGGAATCACCAGCAAGGCCATGGCGACGGCGAATTTAAATTGCAACACCGAACCCCACTCAGGTATCGCAGCCATTATATTGTCGAGATTCAACAGTATCGGTAACAATGCAAGACCAGCGATACCAATAACGGCTTCCAGTACAATGTATACATTCAGGTTATCGATGCGATTGCGCGTGATCCGTTCGGCGAGATAACTACCAATGGCTAGTCCCAGGAAAAATGCGGCGAGCACTGTACTCACTGATGCACTGGTTGAACCCATACTTAAACCCAGTAAACGCACCCATACAACCTGGTACGTTAGCGCGGCTACGCCCGAGACAACTAAAAATAAAGCCGCCAGCATTAGCATAATAATGACCTTTAATTTTTATTGTTGGATTTATAGAAGTTACCAACTCGATGATACAACCAGAAAACGATGGTGAATTATTCCACAACCTAATTCGCTTTCGCCCCAATTAAAATATTTCACTCCCATTCAAAACTATTGGCGAATGTAGCTGATAATTAATCAAAATCAAACCACACCACTGACATTGTTGAGCATTTTACTAAGAAAAAACTACTTACGTATAGATACGTATTTTACTTATTTTATTATCCGGATCATTTTTTGATGATTAAATATTGGCCAGACTTAAGTAAAATTAGTCTTTATTTTTCATAGGATTATAATCATTCGCCTATCCAATACCGTTGTTACGGCTACCCGTCGACCCACAGAAACTACTTATTAATACTACTTAAGTGTTTATTTGTAAGCAAACAGCTAAAGTACTAAAGCTTTTAGCTTAAATTATCCTTAATTTCCCTAAATTTTGTTGATATTAATTAAATTATTTTCTATAAATAACAATATGTTATCAATATTTTTCGTTAATTTTTATTTATTCTGATCAAAATCAAAAGAAAGTACTTAAAATTTGACGAATTCCAAAATCCTATGCTAAGTTTACCAAGTCTTCAATGCTTCTTGATGGTGCGCGGGGGCATTTAACTGGCTAACAGTTATTCATACTCAAACACCATTAAGGTGGTAAGCAAAGAGGACCTAGGAGATCTAACGATCGTCCTGAACATGTTAAGACTGTTAGTCATTCTATGGCACACCAGTCCTACCATGGTCGGAGCTCTCGTTAGTCACCTTGCTAACTGTTCAACGTCTCAACGTTCGAACGCCATTAACCAACGTTAATTACTACGCTTAAGGAGATTATTATGGGCGGAGGAATGGGCGGTGGCGGCGGCATGGGCGGCGGCGGCGGAATGGGCGGTGGTATGGGTGGCGGCGGTATGGGCGGCGGCATGGGTGGCGGCATGGGTGGTGGCATGGGCGGCGGCGGAGGCATGGGCGGTGGTGGTATGGGCGGCGGCGGCGGCGGAATGTAATTCCCCCCGACATTAAAGTCGAAAACCATATCGTCAACGTTGTTACAACCATGACGAAGCTAAAACTCAGGTCACACACAATGCTTACCTAAGCACGCTGTGTACTGTTGTTACTTGTACTACGACATTTTGTTGCTCGCAGCACTTTGCTGTAAGTCACTACAAAAACCGTAGTCAGCTTTAGCGCAAAGCTGTACGAAGAGGGGGCACCTAGGTGGCCCTTCTTCTATTTTGGGCTCCCGAAAATTTAGTTGGTTATTCATTGTGAAAGCATGAAAATCTCCTCTGCACTGATTCACACTTCGCACAACCCTGCCTATCCAGCTTATTCATTATTAAATCTTGCTTTTGCACCCCTTCATTGGAAAACTCCTCGCAGTAACTTCATCTTTTCTGTCATATTCATCAGTTAACTAAATGGAACAATTCTTTCCATCCTGCGCGCATCATTAACGCACTACTGAATCCAATCATGCGCGCTACTTGACCAATGGATAACGCAGGTATCATTACTAACATTAAACCGTAAATCTACTATTGCTACTGTTTTTTATTCCTGTTACATCATTGCGCTTATTGAAACGCACAATCATCAACCAGAAATATGAAGTTTTTATGTCGCTACGTAGTAAAACTTGTAGCGGCTAATTGCTTATGTTAATTTTCTCCGCGTCAATCGTTAGTCACAAATAAACATATTTCTTGTTTGTTTATACTCTGCGATAGACCGCATCGTGGGGCACATGAAGTCGCGTCAAACCTGGGGTTAATATTACATCATGGGTTTGCGTTAGTACCCGTCACGTAATTTAGACAAAGTATTAAGGATAAAGTAACTCAGTAGTAATCTGTCCTTTCTAGATTACGTGATGCTTTCATAAGTATGGCAATGTGAGCAGTAGGGATTGTGACGCAGTTTGTCTTTATTCCCAATCACTTTCCAACGGATATTACACATTCATGTTCAGGCGATGTGTTCAACTATATTGATCTTAACTTAGACCAACCTACATAAAGGAGATACATTATGGGCGGTGGACAAGGTGGAATGGGCCAAATGGGCCAAGGTAATCCTGGTAACCCTGGAAATCCCGGTAACCCAAATCCAGGCATGGGTCAGGGCGGCCAGGGAGGTATGGGCGGCGGCATGTAATTCGCCACCATCTTTCTTATAGCAGTATGCCTAATATTTAGCGTTAATAATTAAAATACTACCCAATAAATATTAAGCAGTAGTAACAGCGCTAAAACACTCTCACTCTGTTGTCGTTAGCTCAGTAACTGCAACCTGGTGACTAAAGGAGTTCTCTTTTTATAAGAGCGCTCCTTTTTGTATTCTGGGGTACAGTAATAAAAAAGAATTTCTCGCATCCTTCGAACGCTCAAAATGACATCCTGCCAAGCAATTAGCTCTGCTCTGCGCCTGTTTGCCAATCCACAGCCTGCTGATAACCGGGATGACTTTGTAACAGCTCTTCATGCGTTCCTGAAGTCACCGTACCATCACCATTGAAATACAGCACCCGGTTGGCAGAGCGTATGGACGAATAACGATGAGCAATAATCAAAGTAGTGCGGTCTTTGCGCAATTTACCCAGCGCATCGACAATCATTTGCTCCGATTGGCTATCCAGCGCCGAAGACGCTTCATCAAGCACCAATACGTGTGCATCACGTAAAAACGCCTGAGCAATGGCCAGGCGTTGAAACTGCCCAACGGATAAACTGACGCCTTGCGCACCAATCGGAGTATCCAGCCCCTGCTCTAACTTTTCTATGTATTCCCAGGCGAAGCCAGCCTTACAGGCATTAATCATTTCGTCTTCGCTGGCATCAGCTTTTGCCATGCGCAGGTTTTCGTGGATGGTGTCGTTAATAAAAAAGGGTTCCTGCCAGACAATAGCAATATTGTTGCGCAAGGAATTTAAGGTTACTGTTTTAATGTCAACGCCATCAATGCTGATACTTCCCTGCTGCGGATCATAAAACCTTAGTAACAAATTAGCGAAGGTAGATTTACCCGAACCGCTAGGACCCACCAGGGCGACACACTCCCCGGACGTTATGTGTTCTGATATACCCGAAAACACTGCCTGGCCCTGCTCGTGATAAGAAAAATGGACGTTGTTGAATTCAATCTCACCCCGTTTTACTTTCAACTCTGTCGCTGCAGCATCTTCCTGAATAATGGATTTAGTTTCTAACAGCTCCATAACTCGCTGTGCAGCACTGGCATCGCCTTGCAGTTGAATGGGAATCAACGCAATTCCACGCACGGGCACCGAAAGATAACCCAGATAGACAATAAAACTCACCAGCGTACCCACTAATAGTCGTCCTGACTCAATGCCTTCAATTCCCCAATACACGATCACTACGCCCGCTAAATAAATCAATACACCAAACACTCGATCATACAAAATGTTTATGGCGCGCATTTTTAGCGCCCAGTGCCGCGCTACTTCAAATACCGAGGCATGTTTGCCGCTCATACGGTTTTCTACAGTAAAGGAGCTGATACCCCGCAAATTACCCAGGGTCTGTTCTTCGAATGCCATTAGTTCGCCATTGCGGCGAAAGTAATGGCTCGCAGCAATGCCTTTGCGCGGCGCCAGAAAATGTTGCGTGAGGTAAAACAGGGGAGCCAGACATAAGGCAACCAGCGCCAGTTGCCAGTCAATCCAGAACAACATGGAAATATAAAATACCAGGACCAGCATGTGGGACAAAAAGCCTAAAGGCACGTCCAGAATGAATGTGAGCAGACTATCAATATCACTGGTGACACGCGCCATCATGTCGCCTTTTTTAAAGCGATCACCAATTGGATAGGAAATCTTCATGATGTGCAATAAAGTGGC
>NZ_CDLKIE010000149.1:0-4385 GCF_975902315.1 Kaarinaea lacus
CCAGGTTACGACACCGGAACCTACCGACACGATATCACTACCTAATTTTCCAGCAAAATCAACGCCTTTATGGTGGGCCTTGTGCCCGGTAAACGGATCAGTGCGAATTCCATAAAATGAGGAAGTCCAGCCTTTTATAATTGGCTTACCCGCAGGCATGACCTCTTCGTGCAAATTCCGGTTCATCAACATGTTTTCCAGCAAATCAAGCTGTTGGGCACGATTATCCAGTTGGACCGACAATACATTGAGGCTGGCAACCAGATCAGGCGTCGCAGGCTCAGTGGATTCAGACAGGGAGTCAGCTGGACCACCAACTGCTGGAGGTACGGAGAAATCGAACTCACCACTGTCCAGTTCAGCGATTTCAATAAGACGACTACCAAGTGCATCAAGACGAATAACATGCGCCTGTAATTTTGCCAGGCGGCGGGATAAAGCCTGGACATTTTCCTTGGCATTGCGAGTGGCTGTGTCAATTTCCTGGCGCTGGGCCTCCATTTCACTTCGCCAGCCATCCATTAGTGCCCACGGTCCTGGTTCAGAATCTTCTTTGCCTAAGTAGTAACCACCACCCAGCAAAACAAGGGGCACGACGAATACCAAAAAAGTCAGCCCCCAGACTGCGCCTCGTGGAAGCCGATAAGCCGATGATTTTCCTTTCTTTTTCGGTACAAATATTATGTTCATTAACAATTCCCGCAATCTGTTATGATTCGACCTACACTGGTGACTTCTGGTTCATACAACCCGGATGACACACCTATGTTTTCGGCTATTGTGCTCATTTCTTGTGAGAACTCCTTCACATTTTAAGCCAGGAATTGGTTGACAATTAAACAACTGCTTATTTCTTAACTAATTGATGAAACACAATAAAGTTACCGAAATCACCATAACTCTATGAATTTAAATAAATTAATGTAATGGCAAAATCTCGCTCTGTCGGTCATTTACTTGAGAACCCCACCTCAGGCCTGTCCCAGGTGATCAACCGCGCCAAGGCGCTGCGGAAGTTAACGACACAGCTTAAAAACATGGTTGATACGCCACTCTGTGACCACATTTATGTAGCCAATATTCGCGGCACTACCTTAATTATAGGCACCGACTCCGCTGCCTGGCACACCCGTATCAAATACCTGGCACCCATGATTCTGGAACAAATGCGTCAATTACCCGACATGGACAGACTGCAAAAAATTGAGTTTCGTGTCCAACCATTCAGCGCTGGTGTGGCAAACACACAGACTCAGCAGACATCCGCTGCCAGTGCACAGAATAACGAAAGCACAGATGAAGATTCCCCAGGTCAACGCCTGGAGCAACTCTCTAGAAAAATTCGCGGAAAAAAAACGTAGTCCGGGGAAATGCCTGGGACTTTTGATATAAATAGTTATGTTCGAAACAGTAGTATACACACGACGACGCACTATGCTGCGGCATGCTAGCGCAAACGAAAATCTATAACTTATTGAATATCTGGATTTTATTAAGCCAGGATAGGCTGAGTAAAGGATATTGGTGCAAGATCAATATCTTCAAAAGTGGCAGTTTCCCAGGCTTCCGAGTCAGCAAGCAACGCCCGCAATAAACGGTTATTAAGCGCATGTCCCGATTTATAACCACTAAACTCGCCAATTAGACTACAACCGAGCAAATATAAGTCGCCAATGGCATCGAGCACTTTATGTTTCACGAATTCGTCGTCGTAACGAAGCCCATCTTCGTTAAGCACGCGATAATCATCCATAACGACCGCATTGTCCATGCTGCCACCCAAAGCCAGGTCGTTCGCCCGGAGTTGCTCAATATCGCGCATGAATCCAAAGGTTCTCGCACGACTCACTTCCTTAACGAATGATGTACTGGAAAAATCGACGCTGGTGGTCTGGGAACGATTTCGAAATACCGGATGTTCAAAATCAATCTTAAAGGACACCTTAAAACCCTCAAACGGATCAAATCGTGCCCATTTATCGCCGTCTTCCACGATGACAGTGCGCTTAATACGAATAAAACGCTTCGGCGCATTTTGCTCTTCAATTCCTGCGGATTGCACTAAAAACACAAACGGGCCAGCGCTACCGTCCATGATAGGTACTTCAGCGGCGCTCAGGTCAACATAGGCATTGTCAATTCCAAGTCCAGCAAACGCTGACAACAGGTGTTCAACGGTCGATACTCGCACATCCCCCTTAATAAGAGTGGTAGATAAGCGTGTATCGCCTACATTTTCCGGGTTTGCTTCTATATCGAACGGTGTTTCCAGATCGATACGCCGAAATACAATGCCTGTATCAACGGCAGCAGGGCGAAGTGTCAAATAGACCTTTTTCCCCGTGTGCAAACCTATTCCGGTGGCGCGAATTACGTTTTTCAGTGTCCGTTGTCTAATCATTAAAGAGTTCTTCAATACTGCAACAATGTTCTAAAATACCGGCGATTCCCCCGCCGAGAGGTCGGATAATAGCATAGTGCCTAGTTTCTGACTAGTGAACCAATTCCCAGTTCCACAATGTTGCCACAATCATCTAACTCACGGACCGGGGGTGAGTTACCCAACAATGATTGTCCGTGTATCAATCAGCCTGGCGTCGCAGAAATGCCGGGATATCGTAATAGTCCATATTACTTTCATCCTGTGGCGCATACCCACCATTACTGGCTTTTTGGCGCATTACGGCTGGCTTCTTCAGTTTGTCATAGTTCACCTGGCCATCGGAACCCTTGGCTACCAGGCTCATGGGCTTCTCACGATGTCTTAACGCATTGCCTAATCCAGTAGCAACTACTGTTACCCTTAAGTCTTCTGACATTTCAGGATCGATGACCGTACCGACCACTACAGTAGCGTTCTCTGAAGCAAAAGCTTTAATTGTGTTGCCAACTTCTTCGAACTCGCCGATTGCCATATCCATACCCGCAGTGATGTTCACCAGGATACCCTTAGCTCCGGCCAGATCGATATTTTCCAGAAGCGGGCTGGCCACCGCAGATTCCGCGGCTTCCTGGGCTCGACTTTCACCCTTGGCTACACCTGATCCCATCATTGCCATGCCCATTTCAGACATCACGGTTTTAACATCGGCAAAGTCAACATTGATCAAGCCAGGGCGGGTAATGAGTTCAGCGATACCCTGTACAGCACCTAACAAGACATTGTTTGCGGCTTTAAACGCATCCAGCAAACTGACACTTTTACCCAACACAGATAACAATTTTTCATTGGGTATGGTAATCAACGAATCAACATACTCAGTCAATTGCTTGATACCATCTTCAGCAACCTGCATACGCTTTTTACCTTCGAAGGGGAATGGCTTGGTTATTACAGCCACTGTCAAGATACCCATATCTTTGGCGATTTGAGCAACAACCGGTGCACCACCGGTCCCTGTACCTCCACCCATGCCTGCGGTTATAAACACCATGTCCGCACCCTGGATCACTTCCATAATACGTTCGCGATCTTCCAATGCGGCTTGGCGACCCAAATCCGGGTTAGCCCCAGCTCCCAACCCTTTGGTAATGTTTGTACCAAGCTGCAACACGGTTCTTGCCGAAGTGTTTTTCAGCGCCTGAGCATCCGTGTTTGCGCAAACAAAATCTACACCATCAATATTTTGCTGCACCATGTGTTCTACCGCGTTACCACCGCCACCACCAACACCAACTACTTTGATGACCGCGCCTTGTGTATACGCATCCATTAGTTCGAACATGTCATTCACTCCTCTGATTAAACACCAGTGATGGTATTAACTATCCTAAATTTTCCTTGAAACTTAAAAATTTCCTTGAAACCAGCTTTTCATACGTTGCCACAAACTTTTATTTCCCCAATTTCCGTGTCCTTCACGTCGCAACTCACTCTGCTGCCTGCTACCGTATATCAGCAACCCTACCCCTGTTGCATATATTGGATTTCTAACAACATCGACCAGGCCACTTACATTACCCGGAACTCCCAAACGCACCGGAACATGAAATACCTCTTCCGCCAGATCAATTACCCCTTCCATTTTTGAGCAACCACCAGTTAACACGATGCCGGCGGCACACAAATCTTCAAAGCCACTACGGCGCAACTCGTTTTGCACCAACGTAAGCAATTCTTCATAGCGCGGCTCCACAACTTCTGCGAGTGTTTGCCGCGCCAGCCTGCGTGGCGGACGATCGCCAACACTGGGGACTTCAATACTTTCATCAGGACTTGCCAGTTGCGTCAGCGCACAGGCGTATTTCTTTTTGATTTCTTCCGCGTACTGGGTTGGTGTACGCAATGCAACTGCAATATCATTAGTAATCTGATCACCAGCAATGGGAATCACTGCTGTGTGGCGTATCGCACCTTCGGTAAACACGGCAATATCTGTAGTGCC
>NZ_CDLKIE010000150.1:0-2988 GCF_975902315.1 Kaarinaea lacus
AGAGATGATAGCCAATCCCCACTAGTGCGCCTACAAGAATTCGGGAGCCTATCCCCACTGTTCGAAGCGGCCCAAATACAAAGGGTATTGAAAGCAGCACCATCACAGCGGTAACTACTGGCAACGTTGCCTTGGTCCATAGAGATTGTTTGTATTTATCTGCGCTTAGGCCATTGCTTTCCAGGTAATCTATATATTGATACAAACCCCATACCGATAAAGTATATGGCTTAACGGTTACCACACCTAACAAATCAGGACTTAAATCGGTTTCCCATACATGCTGATCCTCGTGATGCGCAACAACATTACCTTTCACTAAATAGCTATGCTCAACGTCCTCCAGCACCCATTTTTCATCGCGATAAAAGGCGCTTTTTGCATGCACAATATGAGTCATGTGATGCTGGTGATCCACTTCATAAACGTAGATATTATTTAAGCGGCGTCCCGGGAGAATAGTACGTATATTAATGTACTGCGCGCCATCTTTTGCCCACAATCCCTTGCCGCCTTCCAGTTCCAGACGATCTGATTGTGCCACTGACCGCATAGTCTGCGCTTTTTGTTCGCTCATTGGAGCCAACCATTCACCGATAACAACACCTAGCACAATGACGACCAGACCTACCCTGAGCACTGACCATATTATTTGCTCCATGGAAACACCGGCACTTCTAATTGCCGTTAGCTCGCTATTACTGGCTAGTACGCCTAATCCAATTGTAGAACCAAGTAGGGCTCCGATAGGCAACAGTTGATAGGCCATGTTGGGCAGTGTCATTAATACAAATATGATTGCCCTGGTAGTGTCGTATTTTCCTTTCCCTACATCCTTGAGCTCTTCCAGAAACTGGAAGAAGACAAACAGAGACAACAGCACCACCATGACAATGAGCATGCTGACGAGAATATTCCTGGCTAAATATCGATTTAGGATTTGCATATTTTTTACTTACGCCGTCCTGAACCTGAACCAGCGTCCGGTAATTTGCTGAAACAGGAGTAACACGATGATTGCTACCAATATCAGGTGTACCCACCATATTCCAACCTCAACAGGAATCTTGCTTTGTTCGACCCAGGAACGCGCAATACTCATCAGGTTGTTGTAAATGATATAGACTAATATTGCGACGAACAATTTTGCAAAACGCCCCTGGCGTGGCGATGTACGGCTAATCACAAGACCTAGCACCGCAAGCAACAATGTTGAAATGGGTAGAGAAATACGCCACTGCAATTCAGCCATATCCTTCGGTTTTGCATCTTGCCACAATTGCATTGTAGTAGTTGCTCGTTTGCGTCGCGTTTGACTGCCAATTTTAGGTAACGCAAGACGCACTGCATTTTTTTCATATTCCTGAATCAGAAAATCCTGCTCACCGGGATTACCCAAATAACGATAGCCATTAACCAGCACCAGATATCGATCCCCGGTTTCCAGGTCCCGATGAATATAACCTTCATTTGCCGAATAAACATCCATCTTGCCATCGACTTCTAACTGCAGGAAAACATTTTGAAAGGACTTGCGGTCCTCAGCAATGGCGCCTACATAAAAAACGGCGTCCTTTCGCTTGCTAAACTGATTGAACTGACCTGGCGATAAACTTTCCACAATTGATGCCTTACCTGCTTCGATCTCCACAATTTTGCGCTTATCTTCGGACCAGGGCGAAATCCATAATGCAATGACAGCCACAATCAGCGCAAAAAACAGCCCCAGGCCCATAATTGAATACGCCACTCGATTCACACTCACGCCTGAGGCAGCCAAAGCCGTCATTTCATTGTCCTTATACATACGCCCAAAGGAAATAAGTACGGCGATATAAAGGGCAAACGGCAGCATCATATTTAGCGCACTCATGGTGCGCAGCAAAAGCAGGTCAATTACCACTGAAGCGGTTATATCTCCGTCCACGGCATAGGATAGAAATAGCGCAAAATAACGTCCCATAAAAATCAGCAACAACACCAATAACACAGCTGCCATGGTTTGCAGAATTTCCGAAATGAGATATCGATCAATAATCATGTTTTGGGTATTGTTTTACTTTTCGCCGCGCCTTTCGCTGAAACGATGAATTGAGTAAACTTCGGCACTTGATTGCGCCGCTTGGCCACTCTTTTGTTGACAGAAGTTCTGCCCTATTTTAGTCAAATTTAGCGCTAGCATGTTCCGCAAATAATTATACATTAAGGGTAACCGCGCAAATTCAGGTAGTCTACAATATGTAGAAATATTAGTGTGATAAAAAAGGATTCCGTATTGGTAAAACCAAAAATGACATGTTTATTATGCTATAACTAAGTCAATTTTGGATTTTAATGGCGATATTGGCACAAAATTTTAAGTAGAGTGGTACTCAGTAATTTAGAAGCAAGGGAACAACTATGGAATTTAGTGTAAAAAGTGGTAACCCGGAAAAACAAAGGTCCGCCTGTGTTGTGATCGGCGTATTCGAACCAAGACGTCTTACTGCCGCTGCAGAAAAAATTGATAACGTGACTGATGGCTACCTGTCCGCATTAGTACGCCGAGGTGACCTGGAAGGCAAGCTAGGTCAAACCCTGTTATTGCACAATGTCCCCAATACCCTGGCCGAACGTATCTTATTGGTGGGATGTGGTCGTGAGCGGGAAGTCGGCGACAGCCAGTATCGGCAATTTACCGCAAAAGCGGCAACAAAATTGAACGAAACCGGCTCCATGGAGGCCACATCCTACCTCACGGAACTGAATGTTAAAGGACGCAATACGCACTGGAAAATCCGACAGGCCGTAGAAATCACCGAAGATGCCCTTTACCGATTCGACCATTTTAAGTCAAAAAAAGATGAAACTCGCCGACCCCTGCGCAAACTGATTTTCAGCGTTCCAAAACGCAGCGATCTAAATGATGGCGAACAGGCCATAACCGAAGGTATTGCAATATCCAAAGGTGTTGCAGTGGCCAAAGACCTGGCAAACACGCCGGCTAAC
>NZ_CDLKIE010000151.1:0-3602 GCF_975902315.1 Kaarinaea lacus
AAAGCCTGTGGACAGGAGTTCGCTTATGTGAATGTGCTGGCAGACATGGAAATCTTTGAAAATTTACCACGCTATGCTGATTGGCCGACATTTCCACAACTCTACATTAATGGTGAACTGGTTGGCGGCTGTGATATCACTCTGGAGTTGTATCAGCGCGGTGAATTGAAAAAAATGGTTGACGATGCGGTGACCTCAGAAAGCGCAAAGAGTTAGATAACGAACCAGGATATACTTTTTACAACCCTCCCTCAGCAACATTTGGTTGACAGGCTGCCACCCGGCAGCCTTTTTTATATTCGTAAATTTAGATTGTAGGGTGTCAGGTAAAAGACTGCGGAAACGCTTCACCCCAGGCATTTACAATCTTGCAGAATAATTCCGCCGTTTTTTCTGCATCATATTTCGCCGAGTGTGCACTGTCATTATCCCATTCGATGTCGGCAGCTTTCATTGCGCGGGCCAGCACAGTTTGGCCGTAGGCCAGGGCTGACAAAGTCACCGTGTCAAAGGTACTAAAATGATGGAAAGGATTTCGCTTAATACCGGTTCGGTCAACCGCGGCTTTTAAAAAAGATAAATCAAAAGCAGGATTGTGGCCGACCAGTATGGCCCGGGTGCAGGCCTGTTCTTTCACCAGCTTGCGAATCGGTTCAAAAATATTTTTCAAGGCGTCAAATTCTGATTCGGCAAAACGAAACGGATGGTGTGGATCAATGCCGGTAAAGGCCAATGAAGATTCGTCGAGATTCGCACCCGGGAACGGCTGTACATGGTATGAATAGGTGTCAGCAACGGTCAGTTGTTTCTGTTCGTTAAACTCCAGCGTCACGGCGGCAATTTCCAGTAGCGCGTCAGTTTTCGCATTAAAGCCCGCGGTTTCTACATCAACGACAACGGGTAAAAAACCACGAAAACGGTTCGACATTAGTTTTGATACTGCACTATTGTTCATGTTGCCGTTACCACTTAATCGACATGTTGTTCAAGTTTCCAGGAAAGCGTTTCACCCGCTAATAATGGTATCAATTGTTCTTCGCCAGCCCGATAGTGGCCAGGTATATCCCAATCACTTTTGGTCAGTGTGATATGTCGTTGGTTACGAGGCAGTTGATAAAAATCAGCACCAAAGAAACTGGCGAAACCTTCCAGTTTGTCCAGCTTGCCTGCCTGTTCAAAGGCTGTCGCATAGAATTCAATGGCAGCATGAGCGCTGTAAATGCCCGCGCAACCACAGGCTGTTTCCTTGGCGGATTGCGCATGGGGCGCGCTATCAGTACCGAGAAAAAACTTGGGGTTGCCGCTGGTGGCTGCATCAATTAGCGCCTGTTGATGCGTGTTGCGTTTAAGCACTGGTAAACAATAAAAATGGGGTTTGATGCCACCTACCAGCATTGCGTTGCGGTTGAATAACAAATGATGTGGTGTAATCGTGGCAGCAATTTTTTCGTTGCTGGATAACACGTATTGCACCGCATCTTGTGTCGTGATGTGTTCGAATACAATGCGTAGTTGTGGAACATTCTCGTGAATTGGTCCCAGCACTTTCTCAATAAAGACTTTTTCGCGGTCGAAGATGTCGATCGTGTGGTCTACGACCTCGCCATGTACCAGTAGCGGTATATTCTGGTCTGCCATTGCAGCAAGCGTGTCATACACTTTGGTGATATCCGTGACGCCACTATCCGAATTAGTTGTAGCGCCTGCCGGGTAATATTTTACCGCGTGGATACATCCGCTTTGTTTTGCTTTAACGATTTCATCGGCGGAAGTGTTATCCGTCAAATAAAGCGTCATTAAAGGGTCGAAACTGCTATTGTCATCAAGGGCATCAAGAATACGTGTTCGATACGCGAGTGCCTGTTCCGTTGTAGTCACCGGTGGTTTTAAATTTGGCATAATAATGGCGCGTGCAAACTGCCGGGCTGTGTGCGGCAGCACGGTGCGCAACATGACGTCATCACGAACGTGTAAATGCCAATCGTCAGGTTGTGTTATGGTAAGTGACTGCATGAATTTTGGTGTATGCTCTCAGTGCACGGTATTATGCCACGAAACCTGCGATCAGCGGTGAAAAATCCTGTAGGTCATGATTAGATAGTTAAGTGATTGTTAGTAGGTTATATCTCAATGAGAATCCCGAGAATCTATCAAGCAACTCCACTCAAAACAGGTGAGAGTATTCTCCTGGATGCGCAAGCGGCTACCCATGTGGCGCGGGTATTGCGCTTAAAACAGCATGACCAAATAATCGTATTTAATGGCCAGGGCGGGGAATATACCGGTGTTATAGAGGCCATTGATAAACGATCGGTAAAAATAGTACTCCAGGACTATCATCAGCCACTAACTGAATCACCATTACATATTAGTTTGCTGCAGGGCATTTCACGCAGCGAGCGCATGGATTACACATTACAGAAATCCGTCGAGCTGGGTGTCAGCGAGCTCTATCCCGTAACCACACAGCATATATCAATACATCTGGATGAAACCCGGGCTCGGAAAAAGCATGCTCACTGGCAAGGTGTGGTCAATAGTGCTTGCGAGCAAAGTGGTCGTAACCTGGTACCCAGGGTTCATGAATTAACATCATTACAAGATTGCGTAGAACAGATATCCACTGTTGCTGAGCAAACCATGTTGGTACTGGATCATCGTGCAAACACAACGATGAACTCGGTCAACATAACTGAAAATAAGCACATCACAATAGTAGTAGGTCCTGAAGGCGGGCTATCCGACGACGAAAGAGAATGGTTAGTGGGTAAGGGATTTATCGGTGTTTCAATGGGGCCTCGAGTGTTGCGTACGGAAACCGCGGCATTAGCAGCGATTGCGGTGATGCAGTCTTTGTGGGGTGATTTTTCCTATGCTTGAGGCAATGGCAGGCCCGCTGTGAATGCTTTGCGAATATTACGTAGGCTTTCCTTTTTGTCTGCGCGAAGGCGGCTGGAATGGTATCCGCCGTTCCTGTTTATGGGTGTTAAAGTCATCGAGCTACAGGATGACTGGGGTCGTGTTAGAATCCGCTTACCATTAACCGCACGGTCAAAGAATATGGGTGATTCCATGTTTGGCGGCTACCAGGCGTCACTGGCCGATCCTATTGCTGCCCTGGCCTGTGCAAAACGCTTTCCCGGTTATTCGGTATGGACGCGTGCAATGACCATTAACTTTATGCGGGAAGGGAATAGTGATCTGGAATTGCGCTTTGAGTTTGATAATAATCTATTCCAGGTAATAAAGGAGGAACTGCAAGAAAAGGGTCGAAGTACACCAATCTTTGAGTATGCCCTGTATCGTGATGATGGGGAAATCTGCAGCAAAATAAAAAATACCGTTGCGATTCGACCGAAGAATTACCACATAAAAAAATAAATTTGTATAGAAAGTATAGAGTGCAGGAAGAGGCAGTATCATTATGAACACCAGATACCAATCCATGTTAACTGAATTAGGTGATCTCGTGCGGACGGTTGCGCAAGAAGAAATATTGCCGCGCTTCAACTCGCAAAGCTTCGATCAGAAAACCAAGCGTGATGGCAGCGTAGTAACCGAGGTTGATAGCGCTGTGCAACAGCGTATTGCGTTGTCGCTAC
>NZ_CDLKIE010000152.1:0-13329 GCF_975902315.1 Kaarinaea lacus
ACCAGTCGTCAGATTGCCGGCAATTTTTTGCGAAGAATCTTCTGTAGAATTTTTTAACTGATTAAAGATTTGTGCTATCAGTGAATTTTCTGGTTTGGTAATTAAATTTCCCTGCTGGTCTCTTACAAAAAGGTATATCGCATCTTTCTGATCTTCAGGATGGTCCGGCGCGAGAGTTGCACTCCGTCTCTTTCCTTCCCTTAAGTCCTGGGCAACATATTCTGCGATACGCGGTGCGATACTGGACAACAATTCGATTTCATTGTTAATGATAGAAAGCTTTGCGGTGTCGTAAGCAACGGAGCCAAAAAACAGCAGCAACAACAATTCGCCCAAGGCGAAGCTCAGTAACAATTTGATGCGCAGGTTCATGAACCGTGTGTTTCTTCCGTCCTGGTGGCAGTGCTGAAACCCGCAAGGGAGTAAACAGGGCAGCGTATTGTTATAAACGCCCACAAATTGATGACGCCAAATATGCCCACCATCATTGCTACGGGTCGACTTGAAATCAAACTCAAGTCGATAAAGCCGATGTATACGCAAATAATTCCAACAATTAACCTTACGACCCGGTCTATCGAGTGCATATTAGGTCCTTTTTTCATATGCCCTCCAATCTGCTAACGCTATGAAAAATAGTATTTTTTGGTATAAATGGCATTCTGCCCCCATATCATTACGTGCGTACTTTAATATCGGCAAAAATGTACAATTATCCAGAATCTTAATGTTGTTGTGTGAGATTGCTGCAGGTTATTTGTTGGGATAACGCGAAAACAGATATTCGTATGAGATCTAGAAAAGTCGGGTGTCCATATTGGTTATCTCTACTACTGACTTAAATGACAGCTAGTTTAAAAAATGCCTGTGTTGTTCTAGTCGTGTGGTGGTTCGTGTAGTGGATACAGTGGTGAGGATTATCTATGAGAAAGTAGACTTGTATTTTGTGTACGCGCTTACTTGTTATTGAATTAGAATTTTCCCGAAAACACATTAACTGCCTCTGTCTCCGGCTCTTCATACTGTAATCTGCCACTCATCTGGGCTTGCTGAATGGCCTGTTGGGCGTCATCCCATGAGTTATATTCCAGATTTAAAACACGATACTTTTTCTCCGGTTTTTTGTCCCTGCTTTGTTCTTCTGAAAACACAGGATAACCAGCGCCGGATATGGCCGGGTCATCATTTTTAGATGGCACCTGGTCTCCAACAATATATTCATCCACTCCATCACCATCGGTGTCAGCCACCAGCCATGCAAAACCTAAAATTCGGTTATATGATCCATCAGCAATCATGCTTCTTATGCTGTTATTAAATTTTTCCAGCAATTTATCGGCGTTCGGATAATTTTTGCGTACCGCAAAATGCAGGCTATGTGTCATCACAACCTTGGGGTATATGACTAATTTATCTTTAATCTTCTTAGGCAGATGCTGTTTCATGCTCTGCGCTACAATAGAGTCCGTCAATATAAAATCCACTTCTTTGTCTAATAATTTCTTAAGGCTATCGATTACCGTGGCACTTTTCACTTTTGTAATTTTTTCATTGTTTGCAATCGCTTCGCCGTATGCGTAACCCTCCACGATTCCAATTTTCCTGTTGGTTAATTGAGTGACATCGTTAAAGCTAATTTTGTTATCGATTCTACCAACAAGCATGATGCGATTTTCCAGGTAAGGGCGGGAAAACAACAAATACTGCTCACGCTCGAAATTTTTCCATGCACCTACTATTGCATCGTGTTTGCTGGATTTGATTCCGTCCAGCACGTCTTTCCATTGAATTATTTTTATTTTTGCGGCTACTTCTGAGCGCTTCAGTGCCCGTTCTACCAGGTCTGCCGCGATACGTTGACCAGGTTTTTCGGAGGTAAATGGTGGCCAGTTATCCGCCACAAGATTCAAAGTGGCTGCTATTGAGTGGGGAGGCGCCACTGTCAGTATGTGTATCAAAATGATTGCAAAAATAAGGCGGAATTTTTTCACTAATTTTCTCACGTCTACACCTTATCTAACATAATATTTGCACTTGAGTTTGATCGATTCTTAAAACAATTATCAACATATAAAGTTCGATTGTCTATAAGAATAATTTACTGTTGAAGAACGTGGCTTCGGTATTAGTGCGATGCCCAATACTTAACCGACGCATTCGACGTTGTGTCATGATGATGCTCACTATATTGGGCTTGTGCTTGATTCCTCTGTTTGTCTAAACGGCGAATGCTGCCCAAGCTGTTCAATGTAGTGTCGCATGCCCTTAGTTTCATGGTCGAGAAAATCACTAATGGCATTTTTAAACACCGGATTGGCAATCCAGTGTGCGGAGTAGGTGGGGGTTGGTAGAAAGCCACGGGCTATTTTGTGTTCCCCCTGGGCGCCAGGTTCAAAACGTTGCAAACCATGCTGGATGCAATAATCAATACCCTGGTAATAACAGGCCTCAAAGTGCAGGCTGTTAATTTCTTTTTCACAACCCCAGTGTCGGCCAAACAATGTATCGGTGCCGCGGAAGCTTAACGCGGCAGCAATGTATTCATTGTCATGCTTGGCCATCACCAGCACTATACTGTCCGGCATCGTTGCTGCGACTTCCTGAAAAAAGCCTGCTGATAACGTGGCATAGCCGCCGAGTTTCATAAAAGTCGATTCGTAATAGCGGTGAAAGATATGCCAGTGCTGTTCTGTAGCCTGGTGGCCATCAAGTACCTCCAGTTCTACATTCGCATCTTTCACATGGCGGCGTTCACGATTGATGTTTTTTCGTTTGCCTCGTGTGAGTGTTTGTAAATAGTGTTCGAAGCTTTCATAGCGCTGGTTGGTCCAGTGAAACTGGCACCCCAAACGCAGCATAAATCCATGCCTGCTTAACTGCTGTGTATCCCGTTTATTGGTGAACAGCCAATGCAATGACGATACATTCAGGTTTTTCGCATGTTGCACACTGGCTTCGATGAGTGTGCCTGCAATGCGTGGGTAATCCTGATTTTTATCAATCAATAGTCGAGGGCCAGTTGCGGGCGTGTAGGGCATGGCGACCACAAGTTTGGGGTAATAGTCCAGGCCATTGCGCTGATAGGCATCAGCCCAGCCCCAGTCGAATACAAACTCACCATAAGAGTTGTCTTTCAAATAAAGCGGAACAGCACCGATGAGTTTCTGCTGATCATCGCGTAATGTTATATGTTGTGGTATCCAGCCATAACGTTCGCCGACGCAATGATGGGTTTCCAATGCGGAGAGAAATTCATAACGAACAAAGGGATTTTTTTGACCGGCGAGCGTATTCCATTCATCAGCCCCGATTTCTTTGATTGCGCCGACAATGGTGATCTTCATAATTGATGGGATAGGTGGGTTGTGAGACTACCAGTATTGGTGGTTGCTCCCTCTCCCTTAATTCGGGGAGAGGATTGGGGTGAGGGGTATGGTAAACTTTTTCATCCTCACCCTCGCCCTGTCCATCTCCCTCAAGGGAGAGGGAATTATTACGAAGAACAACTGGTGCGAATAATGATTAACTGCCAAGATTATCCAGATAACGCTCTGCATCCAGCGCCGCCTGACAACCGGATCCTGCTGAAGTTATTGCCTGGCGATAAACATGATCGGCTACGTCGCCGGCGGCAAACACACCGGGAATACTCGTAGCGGTTGCATTAGTTCCATTGGCATCACGAAATAATTTCAGATAGCCATGTTCCATTTCCAGTTGATCTACAAACAAATCCGTATTGGGTTTATGGCCAATGGCGACAAAAACACCCTGCAAATCGATGTCTTTTGTTGAACCATCGTTGCTTTTAATGCGCATACCGGTAACGCCGGTATCATCACCCAATACTTCATCCAGGGTATGATTAAATTCGATATCCACATTGCCGCTTCTGGCTTTTTCCATTAACTGATCGGAGAGAATTTTTTCCGAACGAAATTTATCGCGTCGATGGACCACGGTTACCTTCCTGGCAATATTGGCCAGGTACAGGGCCTCTTCAACGGCAGTGTTGCCGCCACCGATCACAGCGACATCTTGCCCCTTATAAAAGAATCCATCGCAAGTGGCACAGGCAGATACGCCTTTACCGCGAAACTTTTCTTCGGAGTCCAGGCCTAAATACATGGCTGATGCACCGGTTGCGATAATAAGTGCATCGCAGGTATAAACACCGCTGTCGCCAGTTAAAGTAAATGGGCGGCTGGACAGGTCGGCTTTATTGATGTGATCAAAAATGATTTCTGTCTTGAAACGTTCTGCATGTTCCTGCATCCGAGCCATTAGCCCTGGGCCTTGTAAACCTTCGGGATCGCCAGGCCAGTTATCGACTTCGGTGGTGGTCATTAATTGGCCGCCTTGCTCCAGACCGGTAATTAATACGGGATTAAGGTTAGCGCGTGACGCATAAACTGCGGCTGTATAACCTGCCGGGCCGGATCCGAGTATCAATAGTCGACAATGCTTGGTTTCACTCATTTTTGACTCCTACAGTAGAGTTGTACCTGAGACAGTTGGTTTCTTACTGTTTATTTCTATAAAAATACAAAGGTGTTGTTATTCAGCACGTTTTTTTAACTGCGGTTATACTACGAGATGTCACAGACATCGTAAAGGAGATGTAATGCGTATTGGTGTTCCAAAAGAAATAAAAATCCTCGAGGGTCGTATCGCATTAATTCCCGACGCCGTCGCTGACCTCGTTCAGCACGGCCACGAAATATTTATAGAAACCGAAGCTGGCGTATTAAGTGGTTATAGCGATGAAGATTTTAGACAGGCTGGCGCTCAAATAGTACCCGATGCCAGGGCACTTTATGATGCAGGCGAAATGATCGTGAAGGTAAAAGAGCCTCAACCTGAGGAACTCGCGTTATTTCGATCTGATCAAATTTTGTTCTCTTATTTGCATCTCGCTGCCGAACTGGAGTTGCTGAAAGGTTTGCAACAAATTGGCTTAACGGCGGTGGCCTTTGAAACAGTGCAACTGCCCGACGGTCAACTACCTTTATTAGCGCCGATGAGTGATATCGCAGGACGCGTGTCAATCCAGGTAGGAACACATTTGTTGCATCGTCCGCAAGGTGGTCGAGGTATTTTGCTCGGTGGTTTACCGGCGGCAGAACGAGGAAAAGTCGTGGTTTTAGGTGCCGGTGTAGCCGGTGGTAACGCAGCCTTGTATGCAGCCAATATAGGCGCCGAGGTAGTGGTTTTTGATCGTAAACGGAGCAAACTGGAACGCATGCGAGCTTTAGGGCCCAATGTGACCGCTCTTTATCCTTATGCGCATAGTCTGGTAAAGCATGTCAAACAGGCGGATTTACTGGTTGGCGCGATTTTGATTACCGGTGAACGCGCACCAAAGATAGTAACGGCAGATATGGTGCGCTCAATGAAAAATGGCAGTGTCATTATCGATATATCCGTGGACCAGGGTGGTTGTGTGGAAACGACACATCCCACCAATTATGAAAATCCCACGTTTGAATGGGAAGGTGTCATTCATTTTGGTGTGACTAATATGCCGGGCGCGGTTCCGCGCACGGCGTCCCAGGCTTTATCAGCATCGTTAATCCCGTATGTGTTGCGTTTGGCGAAGCCGGATTGGGAGCAACAAGCGGATTTGGCGGCAGGAATTAACGTAAAACAGGGTAAAATTGTGCACCCGGCGCTACAAAATCTTTAAAATGTGGATTTTTATGAACTTTATTTGCAAAATGCGTCAGGTTTACCAAAATATATACAATTAGTTTTTTTAGAGCTGTACGTTTTATCGACACTCTCATTTGTTTTGTATTGTCGATTCAGATTTAAAAGTTGCAGGACATAAAAAGAGGTAAGGGAATTTGGCTCAAGCGACAGCGAAAGCATCCAGTAAACAATCCGTTCCACTGTCTGAACATACCGTGCGAGGTTTGCGTGAAGGTGCATTAATTGTATTTGGTGCCATCGCGATATATTTATTAGCCTCTCTGATTACTTACCACTCTGCAGATCCTGGTTGGTCCCACAGCGATTCCACTGATGCTATACGCAACGCCGGTGGTGTGGTGGGTGCGTGGTTCGCTGATTCCTTTCTTTATCTGTTCGGTTACCTGGCTTACCTGTTTCCAATCATGGTGGCCTATGTTGGCTGGTTGATGTTTAAAGGCCGTGATGATGCCACAAACTTCGATATGCGAATCGGTGTATTGCGCGCTGTTGGCTTTATTCTGACATTGTGTGCGGGTACCGGTCTGGCGACCTTGCACTTCGCCGATGTTTCACAATTGCCATTAAACGCAGGGGGCATTCTCGGAGACGTTGTTGGTAATGGTTTAGTCGGTGTATTCAGTTTTCTGGGGGGTACTTTGCTCTTAGTGGCAACGTTCCTGACAGGCGTCACCCTGTTTACCAATCTTTCCTGGTTTCGCGTTATGGATGAAACTGGACGAATAACCTTGAGCTTTTTTACCTGGTTAGCGGAGCAATGGTATAACTTTCGCGAATACATTCAAGGTCGGCGTGCACGCCTGGAAAGAGAAGAAGTCGTTCAGGTTCAAAAGAAGAAGAAAGAAAAACGCAAGCCCATCAAAATTGAGCCTGTGGTTGAGGTCATTGAATATTCGGAACGGGAAGAAAAAGAACGCCAGGCGCCGCTGTTTGAGCCTGATGCCGACGAAGCGCTACCCGCTTTAGCGCTGCTGGATGATGTAGAGGCCAAGAAAAACCCAATAACCAAAGAGGCACTGGAGGCGGTATCAAGAACAGTAGAAATGAAGTTACTGGATTTTGGTATCGAAGTTCACGTGGTTGCCGTTCACCCTGGGCCAGTAGTAACCCGTTATGAAATGGATCCGGCACCTGGGGTAAAGGTAAGTCAGATCAGTAATCTGGCCAAGGACCTGGCGCGTTCCCTGTCGGCTATTAGTGTACGTGTCGTCGAGGTCATTCCCGGTAAATCCACGATTGGCCTGGAAGTGCCCAATGAGGTCCGTGAAATTGTTCGCTTGAGTGAAGTGCTGCGTTCCAAACAATACGAACAGGCCCATTCACCATTGTCTGTTGCCCTGGGTAAAGACATTAGTGGTCAACCTGTCATTGCCGATCTACAGAAAATGCCACACTTACTGGTGGCAGGCACGACCGGTTCCGGTAAATCTGTTGGCTTGAATGCCATGGTCCTGAGTTTGTTATACAACGCTACTCCAGCCGATGTTCGCCTGATCATGATTGACCCGAAGATGCTGGAGCTGTCTGTCTACGAAGGTATTCCACATTTACTGGCTCCCGTGGTAACCGATATGAAACAGGCCTCGAATGCGTTGCGATGGGCGATCGCGGAAATGGAGCGCCGTTATACGTTAATGGCACACATGGGCGTGCGGAACCTGGCTGGTTTTAACAAAAAAGTCAGGATCGCTAACGAGAACGAAGAATGGATTGTTGACCCCACCTATACACCCAATGAATTACTGGATGATGATGAGGAACGTTATCTGGAACCATTTCCATTGCTAGTCATTGTTATCGACGAACTGGCGGATATGATGATGGTGGTGGGCAAGAAGGTGGAGGAATTAATTGCCCGTCTTGCACAAAAAGCCCGCGCCGCCGGTATACACCTGATTCTGGCAACACAACGTCCATCAGTGGATGTGTTAACCGGGTTAATTAAAGCCAATATTCCTACACGGATCGCGTTCCAGGTTTCTGCAAAAGTGGATTCGCGTACCATCCTGGATCAGGGTGGCGCTGAACAGTTGTTGGGTCATGGTGATATGTTGTACCTGCCACCGGGATCTGGTATTCCAGTGCGGGTGCATGGCGCGTTTGTATCGGATGCTGAGGTACATCGGGTGGTCGCTGACCTGAAAAGTCGCGGTGAACCGGAATATGATGATGAAATCCTGGAAGGGCCATCGACAATTACTGATAAAGGTTATCCTGTGCTCGAGGAAAGTAGCAGTGATATTGATGAATTGTACGATCAAGCGGTTGCGATTATTACCGAAACCCGTCGTGCGTCGATTTCAGGGGTACAACGACGACTTAAGATCGGTTACAACCGGGCTGCCCGCATGGTGGAAGAAATGGAAAAAAATGGCGTCGTTGGCCCTTTACAATCCAATGGTCAGCGGGAAGTACTTGCGCCGCCACCTCCTGAACTATAGTCCAGAAATAGTAACTAATTAGCTATAACAACCCGTTTCCCTATTTTAATAAAATCGGTCGTCGCCTATGAGAAAGCAATTTGTGTTGCCAGTTTTTTGTTGGGTAATTATTTTACTGAATCCGCTATCGGTATTTGCAGGAGCTGCAGAACAACGTCTTAACCAGTTCTTTAACAATGTGAAAAGTATGCGAGCGGAGTTTACTCAGACAGTGATTAGTAACGCTCGGTCATCGGTAGACAAGTCCCAGGGTATATTGCAAATGCAACGTCCGGGCAAATTTCATTGGGACTACAAGTCACCTTATGAACAACAAATCATTGCCGATGGAAAAAAACTCTGGATCTATGATGTGGAAATGGAACAGGTCATTGTTAAAAACCTGGATTTAGCGCTGGGTGATACACCGGCGATATTATTGAGTGGTGACGCAACCATTACAGACAAGTTTATCGTGACGGAAATCACTGAAAACACCGGTGGGGATTCATCGTTGTTCTGGCTTCAACTGGTACCCAAACAGCAGGAAGCGAGTTTTGAAAAACTGCTGCTGGCATTCTCCGGCAGTAATTTGCAGATTATGGAACTCAAGGATGCATTCGGTCAAATCACGCGCCTGACATTCGCTAACCTGGAACAAAATCCTGCTATTAATCCCTCGGTATTTAATTTCGAGGCACCACCAGGTGTTGATGTGATCGATGAAGCCAGCGGCTCTCGATGAAAGATAAATCCAATCTTTTGCGACTTCACTGAACTGTCATGAGTCATCCTGATTTGTTTGCCAATAGTCCTGATATGAGTCAGCGACCGCTGGCCGATCGCATGCGGCCACGCAGCGTTAATGAATTTTCTGGACAGCAACATTTGCTGGGTTCTAATAAACCGTTGCGGCAGGCGATAGAGTCAGGCCATCTGCATTCCATGGTGTTTTGGGGACCACCTGGAACAGGGAAAACCACTCTGGCGTATATGATTGCACAAACTATTCACGCGCAGTTCCTGACAGTGTCCGCGGTTCTTTCCGGTGTTAAAGATATTCGGGCTGCCATCGATCAGGCCAGGCGGCACCGTGAAGCGCATAATCAGGATTCAGTCCTGTTTGTTGATGAGGTTCATCGTTTCAATAAAGCGCAACAGGATGCTTTTTTACCCTACGTGGAAGATGGAACGGTCATTTTTATTGGCGCCACTACAGAAAACCCGTCGTTTGAACTCAATAATGCATTGTTATCACGCGCCCGTGTCTATGTATTAAGAAACCTCGATGAAGAGGCATTGTTAGCGATTATTGATCGTGCATTGACGGATAGTGAAAGGGGGCTGGGGAATCAGGCAATCGATTTTCCACTGGATTTACGTCATTCCCTGGCGCAGTTTGCCGATGGTGATGCCAGGCGGGCGTTAAATGTTCTGGAAATTTGTTGCGATCTGGCGGAGCCCGATGAACAGGGGCGGATCAATATCACGACTGAACTGTTAAATGAAGTCCTCACCGGCACCTTGCGTCGCTTCGACAAAGGGGGGGAGGCATTTTATGATCAGATTTCTGCACTGCATAAATCGGTACGCGGCTCTGATCCTGATGCGGCGCTTTACTGGATGGCGCGCATGATCGATGGCGGTTGTGATCCACTGTATCTTGCGCGCCGCATCGCGCGAATGGCATCAGAAGATATTGGTAATGCTGATCCACGAGCGCTGCAGTTGGCGTTAAATGCCTGGGATGCACAGCAACGCCTGGGTAGCCCGGAAGGTGAATTGGCCCTGGCGCAAGCGGTGGTTTACCTGGCTTGTGCTGCCAAAAGTAATGCCGTTTATGTGGCGTATAAAGCCGCGTTAAAAGATGCGCAACAGCACGGTTCTCTGGAAGTGCCCCTCAAATTGCGCAATGCACCCACATCCCTGATGAAACAACTGGACTATGGTGATGGTTACCGATATGCGCACGACGAGCCTGATGCCTATGCGGCGGGCGAAAAATATTTTCCCGATGCGATGCCTGAAAAGATATACTATGAACCGACCAACCGGGGATTAGAGCAAAAAATCAGTGAAAAACTGCAATATTTGCGACAACTGGATCGTGAGGCAAAATCGAAGCAGAAAGAAAATTAATGATTTCTGCCATGATATGCTGATGCTAGACATAACTCGGGTTGACCAGACATGCAACTAAGCAGAGGTAACATAAGGTGCAATTAGTAGCGATTGCCGCTGGGGGCGCCCTTGGTGCTTTAATGCGTTATTGGGTATCGAGCGGTGTTCACATTTTAGCTGGCCGCTCATTTCCTTATGGTACATTAACGGTTAACGTGATTGGTTCGCTATTGATCGGCCTGTTGTACGTTTTGTTCAATGAACGTTTCGAACTCGCGGCACCCTGGCGTGCGTTATTAATGGTCGGTGTACTCGGAGCATTTACCACTTTTTCCACTTTTTCTATCGAGACACTGGAATTGCTGGAACAGGGTGAAGTAGTAAAAGCACTGTTGAATGTTTTTCTAAATGTTGGGCTTTGTGTGTTGGCAGCCTGGATTGGTGTCATGATTACACGTTATGTTTACTGAATGTCTTATAAAAAAACTTTAATGCAATTTCGTATTAAAGGTTAAGGGCTCTTGGGAAAATAGTAATGTTAGATTCAAAATTAATAAGAACTGAACTCGATAATGTGGCTAAACAATTAGCACGCCGGGGCTTTGATCTCGATGTGAGTGCCATCTCTGCGCTGGAAGAGGAGCGCAAAGCGATTCAGGTCGAAACGCAACAGCTGCAAAGTGAGCGCAATAAAAGTTCCAAAGCCATCGGTCAGGCCAAGGCAAAGGGTGAAGACGCCCAGCCGCTGCTTGATGCAGTTGCCGATCTGGGTGACAAGCTTAAAGCGGCGGAAGAGCGTTTGAACCAGGTCCAGAATAAGTTAAACGATATTCTATTGGGTATTCCCAATATTCCTCATGCCGATGTGCCGGAAGGCCAGGATGAAAATGATAATATCGAAGTACGGCGCTGGGGCGATCAACCGCAATTTGATTTTGAAGTGAAAGACCATGTGGATCTCGGTGATGGGTTGGGTTATCTGAATTTTGATACCGCGGCGAAAATTGCCGGCAGTCGATTTAATGTAATGACCGGTCCTGTTGCGCGTTTGCATCGAGCGCTTGCGCAATTTATGTTGGATACACACACTCGGGATCACGGTTATACCGAAGTCTACACACCGTATATAGTGAACAGTGAAAGCTTGCAAGGCACGGGTCAATTACCCAAGTTTGAAGAAGAGCTTTTCAAACTTGATTCTGATCCAGCTTACTATCTCATTCCTACTGCTGAAGTGCCGGTAACAAATATTGTGCGTGATACTATCCAGAGCGCCGAAGACATGCCGTTGCGCTTTGTATGTCATACGCCGTGTTTTCGTAGTGAAGCTGGTTCATATGGAAAAGATACCCGCGGCATGATTCGGCAACACCAGTTTGATAAGGTGGAGCTGGTTCAGATTGTCAATCCACAGGATTCTTATGAGGCATTGGCGCAATTAACCGGACATGCGGAAAAAATTCTACAATTATTAGAATTGCCTTATCGTACAGTGACCCTGTGTACCGGTGATATGGGTTTTTCAGCGGCGAAAACATACGATATAGAAGTGTGGTTGCCGGGGCAGGGGAAGTACCGGGAGATCTCATCATGCAGTAACTTTGAAGACTTTCAGGCGCGGCGCCTGAAAGCACGCTGGCGAGAATCTGAAGGCAGTAAGCCACAACTGGTCCACACCCTGAATGGTTCTGGATTAGCGGTGGGGCGAACCCTGGTCGCGGTAATGGAAAACTATCAACAGGCCAGTGGCGCCATTGCTATCCCAAAGGTGTTACAGCCGTATATGGGTGGCATCGATATAATTGAGTGATCAAGCCCCTCAAGCGATATTACCAGCGTTGACACTCCTGGGTTGGTAATAAGGAACTCAAAAAGCGAAGAGTACTATGCAATATTTTCCGATGTTTTTTAAATTAGAAGGCCGCTCATGTCTGGTAGTAGGTGGCGGCGATGTGGCGGCACGTAAAGTATCCTTACTGGTTCGCGCCGGTGGCAAGGTAACTGTGATCGCGCCCGAATTATGTGAAAGTTTGCAGGGACGCTTGAATGCGGATGAAATTAAATTCGAACAAAAGAATTTTGATACTGTTGATATCACAAACTATTCCCTGGTCATTGCTGCAACCGATGACAAGGCAGTCAATCGCAGCATTTCAGAACTTGCGCAGCAAAATAATACACCGGTCAACGTTGTTGACCAGCCAGAGCTTTGCAGTTTTGTCGTGCCTTCAATAATTGATCGCTCTCCGGTTCAGGTAGCGGTGTCCACCGGTGGTGCATCTCCGGTGCTTGCGCGCTTGTTGCGCTCGCGTCTGGAAACCATGATTCCATCCGCCTATGGCAAATTAGCCTCCCTGATGGAAGATTTCCGTGGCAAGGTTAAACAAAAATTCAGGGATCCCGACAAACGGCGGGATTTCTGGGAGAAAGTTATACAGGGACCCATTGCGGAGATGGTATTTTCGGGCAAGGAAGAAGCGGCACGTGAAGCAATGCACAGTGCCGTTGACGAAGGTGAAAAAGCCATGCCGGATCGTGGCGAGGTTTACCTGGTGGGCGCAGGCCCGGGTGATCCTGACCTGTTAACGTTTCGTGCACTCCGTTTGTTGCAGCAGGCAGATGTCATTGTGTACGACAGACTGGTATCAGAAAGTATACTGGACCTGGCGCGCCGTGATGCTGACCTGGTCTATGTCGGAAAAGAGCGTGATAAACACACTTTACCGCAGGAAGATATTAATCAAATGTTAGCGCGTATTGCCCTGAAGGGAAAACGCGTATTGCGGTTGAAAGGCGGGGACCCATTCATTTTTGGGCGGGGTGGTGAGGAAATTGAAACCCTGATGCAGGCCGGTGTACCATTCCAGATCGTGCCAGGAATTACGGCTGCAGCGGGTGCAGCCTCTTATGGCGGTATTCCGCTAACTCATCGCAACTATGCACAGTCAGTGTTGTTTGTTACCGGCCATTTGAAAGATATTCTCAAGAACCCGCTTTCTGGAAAAAAAGTTAGGGGAACATAGAACAATGTGGTTTTCATTGAACCTTGCCAATTGCAGCGGCTCAATCCACATCC
>NZ_CDLKIE010000153.1:0-6835 GCF_975902315.1 Kaarinaea lacus
CTGGTTAATGGGGCATGCAGACCGAGCACTGGAACTCATTAACCAGGCAACATCTCGTGCCACCGAGGTTAAACATCCATTCAGCATGGCTTACGCTTCCTATTTTTCATCCGTTATCCATCAACTACGAGGAGATGTTAAAAAAGCAGGGGAAATGGCGAAACAAACTTTAAAGTTATGTGAACAGTATGAGTTTCGATTCTGGCACGCCATGGCCAACATGATGAACATATGGTCCCAGTTTGAAATGACGGGTGACAATAAGCTTATCAATCAATATATAGAGGTCATGGATAAAAACCTCAAACTTGGCAGCCGCCTGGCATTGACGTTTCATCACAGCCTGCTGGTTCGTATGTATATTAAAGCGGAAAAATGGGAAGACGCAGAGGTAGTCATTGATGGCGCCATTAACAAACTAAACACACACCACGAATATTTTTTTCAGCCAGAATTACATCGCCTGAAAGCCTTAATCAGCTGGAAACATAAATCTGCTTCGCATAACGAACTGGATGCGTATTTTAATGAAGCAATACATGTTGCCCAACGGCAAAGTTCAACGGGCCTGGAATTACGCGCGGTTATCGATTATTGCCAATACCTGATTTCGATCGATCAAGCAGAGAACGCCGAACTAAAACTCAACGAGGTTTTGCAGAAAGTGAATGGAGGACTGTCAACCCAGGATTATAAACAGGCGGAACAGTTACTTGCACAAATTCGTGAAACATCGACCCGACAGGTTGAATCCAGCACAAACTAAACGGATAAACTATCCTGCTTGCAATCAGGCAACGTAGTGGGAAGACTTGCGATCCCTGGCACGAATCAGTGTTAATGCATCAATAAACTGGTCGCGTGCTTCCACCAGAATATCTTCAACATCATCAATGGAAACCCTGGTTATTTGCCAAATCTCTTCAGGAACATTGCCAAGAACATCCATATCGTCAGTTCCTGCCTCTGCCAACTCAGTAATCGCATTCGCCAGATAGACGATCGAAGCTTCCAGAACAAAGTCGCTGGCCTTATTCGGATTATGATGATTCAGGGCCGCCAATTGGTGAGTCTGCGGTAGCGACCACGCCTGCATAAGTTCAGCGCCTATTTCAGCATGATCAAATCCAAGAATTTCTTTTTCTGCAACATGTAATGGTACATCCTGCTCTTTCATATAATGAAGCACCTGGCGGCACTCTGTTGGTAGTTTGAACGCGATTACCAACCTGCCAATATCATGCATTAACCCCGCAACAAACAACCTTTCCTTATGCAGTACGCGACATTTCTTCGCAAGAATACGCGATACGATTCCGCAATAAACAGCATGACGCCAGAAAGTTTCGATATCAATGAGATCACTGGAAACTTTCTCGAATATGCTCGCCACGGATGCTGCAAACACTAAATCCCTGAGTTCCCGATTACCTACAATAGTAATCGCCCTTGATACCGTTTCTATTTTCGAAGGAAATTTATAAAACGCGCTGTTTACAATGCGCAGCAAGCGCGCGGTTAGCGCGGCATCTTTACTGACGACTTTCCCGATATCTGATGCGGAATAATTCGGATCGTCCACCATTTCTTTGACGCGTACACACACATCAGGCAGGGATATTAAACCAACCACACCCTGTACTAACTCGCTGGGAGAACTCTGATTAATACTTTGACCGTTGTTATTATCTGCTACTGACATTGTTCCGCTACTTCATAGAATTTATTAGTTAATAACAGCTTGCATTCCACTGGAGCAAACTAAAACCGCTTCGAGACAAGCAATTCATCAAGCATCATTTTCCACTTACTCTACGTATGAGTTTTCAATTCGATGAATTGGCCCATTGCTTGCTTTTTCTATATCGGACGGTCAATTCAGGTATTAAGTGCGTCACGTAAAAACTGTGACCCATGCACAGAATTATTAGCTATATATTTCAATCGCTTAGATTGAAAATATAATTTGAAGCGCAATAGAAGTGCGAATTTCGACTTCAAATGGCTATCCAGGTGGTTAAAGAAACCGCCGTCAATGGCCGAAAACCTGTTTAACACCGTGTGAGAAGTGCCACAGCGAACGGAGTAGTAAGACACGTTGTGGATTTGAATCAGCGCTGATACAGCAAAAGGATACCGTGCTAATGGGCTGATTTCACGAATAAGTGTTAACCAAGGAATAAATTTATGCGCAAAAAACTGCTAGTAACTGCCTTCTGTCTTGCAAGCATGAGCATGGTAATTGGTAATGCCCAGGCGTACATGAAGTCTTCCTCTGATGGTCTGGAGGCGATAAAAATTCAGCAAGATAACGCCATTAATGAAACCACTGCCATTGCAGAACAGATCTGGGATAAACTCACAGCCGAGTTTATAGAGCACTATGAAGAAGGCCGTTACGCAAGAGCAGCTGCAACCGCACACTCAGCTTATGAGCTCGCGGAGTCCACCTTCGGCGCTAACCATATCAATACCGCAGACTCCATGTTAAAGCTGGGTATCGTTGCTGAAACACTGGGAGATCTAAAAACTGCAAAAAATCAAATGCAGAACGCATTATCAATTCTGGAAACTCAACTGGGCCCCACCCATGAAGATGTAGCCGTGGTACTAACAAACCTGGCCAATGTATATTTTGAAGAAAATGAACCAGAATTATCTGAACAATATCATATTCGTGCACTAACTATTCGTCGTCAATCCTTCGGCGAAGCTGATTCAGCCGTGGCACAATCACTCTACAACCTGGCTGTTCTGTACGATGATTTGCTCGAATACGAAAAAGCTATCGAGAATTATGAAAAATCAATCCAGATCTGGAACGTTACCATCGGCCCTTCGCACCCCTATGTTGCGAATGCCCTAAACAACCTGGCTAATGTTTATCTGGCTAAAGGAGAAATGCAGATCGCAGAAGAGTTGCATAACCACTCCCTTGCGATTCGAAAAATGATTTATGGAAAAATCCACCCGGAAGTTGCACGTTCATTGATAAATCTTGGTGCACTGTATGTAAAACAGGATAACTACGAAAAAGCTAAACCCGTTTACTCTGAAGCGGTTCATGTAGCAGAAAAACTGTTTGGCCCTACGCATCCACAAGTCGCAATGTTGTTATACAGCCTGGCCAATATCTACCACATCCAGGGTCGCATGGATCGTAACGAGGAACAGGAACTTTCCATCAAAAAAGTAGGCTATACAACAAGCCAGGCCAGTCAAAACGTGGCCGATCTAAGCACTCAAATTAAAGACTTGCATAATTCATCACAGGCTTACTTTGCCAAAGCATTACCGCTGTACGAACGCGCACTGGAAATTCTGGATAGCACTCTTGGCAGCAACCATCCCGCCATGACAGCAATGTTAACCGAGCTGGCGTTACTCTATAAAAGCGTGGGTAAAACCGGTAAAGCAGAACAGATGCAGGCTCGCCTGAATCAGATTCACTAAAGAATTATTTCTCCTCGTAATGTACAGGCAGGATTCTCATCCTGCCTTTTTTTTGGAAAACTTATAGCGTATTAAATCCCCGGGATAAATCTGCCTTAATATCTTTGATAGATTCCAGACCCACCGCAATACGTAATAAATTATCCTTGATACCTGCCTCTGTCCTTGCTTCCGGTGTCAATCTACCATGAGTAGTGGTAGCGGGATGTGTAATAGTGGTTTTGGTATCCCCCAGGTTCGCCGTTATCGACAGGAGCTTTGTTGAATCAACTACCTGCCATGCCTGCTCCTTGCCTCCCTTGATTTCAAAAGATAGCACGCCACCAAAATCAGACTGCTGTTGCCTGGCTAACTCATGTTGTGGATGTGATTCGAGGCCAGGGTAATATACTTTCTCCACGGCAGGCTGTTGCTCCAACCATTGCGCCAGCACCAGGGCATTCTGACTATGAGCCTTCATACGAATACCCAGGGTTTCCAGTCCTTTTAAAAATACCCAGGCATTAAACGCGCTCATGGTAGGACCACAGGTTCGAATTACACCGAAAACCTCTTTTCCGACTCGTTCTTCATCGCCTACGACAGCACCGCCAATACAACGGCCCTGACCATCCAGAAATTTCGTGGCTGAGTGAACAACCAGGTCAGCCCCTAATTCCAACGGACGTTGTAAAGCAGGTGTACAAAAGCAATTATCCACAACCAGCAAGCAATCGTTATCATGTGCCAACTGCGCCAGACTTTTAATATCTGCCATTACGGTTAATGGATTTGAAGGTGTTTCAAGAAATAGCATACGGGTATTCGCTGTGATGGCAGTGTCCCATGCCTCAATATCAGCAAGATCCACAAAAGTAGTCTCGACGCCAAATTTGGCTAGATAGCTGGTAAACATCATAACCGTGGTTCCGAAGATAGAACGTGATGCAACAATATGATCACCAGACTTTAACAGTGCGAGACAGGTTGCCAGAATCGCGCTCATACCTGATGCCGTCGCAACGCCACTTGCACCACCTTCCATAGCGGCTAAACGTTCTTCAAAAACCCGTACAGTAGGATTGGTGAAGCGCGAATAAATATTACCTGGCTCATCGCCGGAAAAGCGTGCTGCCGCATGAGCTGCGCTTTGAAAAACATAACTCGATGTCGCATAGATAGGCTCACTTTGCTCGCCTTCATTGCTGCGATGCTGGCCCGCACGAACGGCCAGCGTTTCCAGGCCATATTGCTCAAAATCACTATTGTCACCATTCATGACGTTTCCTTTTTTATGAATTGATACTAATCAGCAGGCACAAAAAAACCCGCTTTGTCTGTTAGATCTCCAGGTATCTGGAGACAGTTGACTAAAGCAGGTTACAATATTTCAATCAGCAATAACTTCGCTTTAGCCGTACTTGTTTATGCGCCCGCAAGCTGACTATCAAATCGGCGCGTTGTGTGTTCTAGAGTAGAGTTTCAGATAATCGTTGTCAACCGGACAATTGCTAAATTTTAAATCAGGCTGTGTTGTGCAATTCAATGACTGCATTATCTGCGGCGCGGCGTTGCTCCTGTTGATCATCATTGCGCATTTTTTCAATATCATCCAGATAGTTTTGCGTGACATCGCCGGTAACATAACGACCATCAAAAACCGACGTGTCGAATTGCTTGATCGCTGGATTACCTTTTCGGGCCGCTTTAATCAGGTCGCTGAGATCCTGGTAGACCAACCAGTCAGCTCCAATGAGCTTGGCAATTTCTTCCTCATTGCGCCCATGCCCTACCAGTTCAGTCGCCGATGGCATATCAATACCATAGACATTGGGAAAACGTACTGGTGGCGCCGCAGAGGCGAAATAAACTTTCCTGGCACCCGCATCACGTGCCATCTGAATGATTTGCTGGGACGTGGTACCACGCACAATAGAGTCATCCACTAACAGTACATTTTTGTTTTTAAACTCGAGGTCTATCGCGTTTAGCTTCTGACGTACTGATTTCTTACGCTGCTTTTGACCTGGCATAATAAATGTGCGACCAATATAGCGATTTTTTACAAATCCCTCTCGGTATAAAACACCCAGCCTGTTGGCTAGTGGTAACGCAGAAGTACGACTGGTATCTGGAATGGGAATAACGACATCAATATCGTGATCCGGAAACACTCGCAGAATCTTGTCTGCTAAATACTCGCCCATGCGCAGGCGAGCCTTGTGTACGGAAATTTTATCCATGATGGAATCAGGACGTGCGAAATAAACATGTTCAAAAATGCAGGGAGTGAGCGCACTATTCTCTGCGCAACGCTCTGCGGATAAATTGCCATCCACGTCAATGCACACTGCTTCACCCGGTGCGATGTCCCCTAAAATGTCAAATCCTAATGCATGGATTGCCACACTTTCTGACGCCATAACATATTCGTCACCCTGGTCTGTGGTTCGTTTGCCAAACACAATAGGACGAATACCATTGGGGTCACGAAATCCGACAATGCCAAATCCCGTTATCATCGCAACCACCGCATAAGCGCCTTTACAACGTTTGTGCACGCCTCGAATGGCATCAAAAATATCGCTCGCATCAACAGTAAGCTTGTCAGAGCGCTGCAATTCGTGAGCAAAAACGTTTAGTAAAATTTCCGAGTCGGAATCGGTATTAATGTGCCGGCGGTCAGCGCGGAATAGGTCGTTTTTCAGTTGAATGGCATTGGTCAGGTTACCGTTGTGAGCAAGGGTAATTCCAAAGGGAGAATTCACATAAAAAGGCTGAGCTTCAGCCGAAGATGAGCAACCCGCAGTAGGATAACGCACGTGCCCTATCCCCATGTTTCCTTTGAGTCGCAGCATGTGACTGGTGCGAAACACATCGCGGACCAGGCCATTATTCTTACGCAGATACAAGCGGCCGTCATCACAGGTGACAATACCAGCTGCGTCCTGTCCACGATGTTGCAACACTGTTAAACCATCATAAAGCATCTGGTTTACACCCGTTTTTGCAACAACACCAATAATACCGCACATAATTCGGTTCCCCTGACTCTGATATTTGCTATGTCACTCGCTAGGCGACTACTGTGTATTCTATTCGAAGGAAAGGTGTTTTTTAATAACGATTTTTTATGGATTAATCATAAAAGAATGCGCCGTTGATTTCTGGAGCAATATTGGTCTGTAACCAGAGGGCGACATGCTCAAAATGACCAATCATCATTGATTCAGCCCACCAGGGATCCTGGGGCAGTGATGTTAATCCGGCGAGCAACACAAGCATGGAGACAACCACTCCCCCGCGGGCGACACCAAATACTACACCCACCGCCCGATCGGTGCTGGTGAGTCCGGTTCGTTTAACCAGATGCCCGGCCAGGTGATTAACTAAAGCCGCCAGC
>NZ_CDLKIE010000154.1:0-2930 GCF_975902315.1 Kaarinaea lacus
ATCCCATAGATTAAACTCACCTTTACGAGTGCTAACGTTTTAGTAAGTACGTTCAATAGTTCGCGCATTGTTTCTGAATCCGGAAGTAAATAGCTCGAAACCACCTGCTCTGACGCGTTATCTACAATATGTTGGCCTGGATATCTGCTTTAACAGCAACGCTGATATTGAATTGAGCCCATATCATGAAGGAAATGTGAACTTTTTAAGTATATATCGATTTATTACTTACGAATAATGTTAGGTGTGTATATACTGGCGAAACGTTGGACTTTCAACAAAAGCGGTAAGCAAGGTCTACGTAATATGTTGATTTGTAAGGATTAGGGGGGCAAGCAGGATGATTCAAGCACAGAGCCAAGGGCTGATTGGCTACGTATTCACTTTATTTCTGATCATATTAGTCACTGGGTGCAGTGGCGGTGGAGGAGATACAGGTTTAGCACCCGGCACAAATCCTCCCGGCACTAATCCACCTGGTACCAATCCACCAGCCAATACTGTTATAACAGTTAGCATTACGGCCAATGCAGGGCCTATTACTTCAGTAACGGTTGGTGATCTCGTTTCACTTAACGGATCTGCTTCAAGTATACCGGCTGCTTCACTGACCTATTCCTGGTCCTTTAATGCAAAACCGGATGGTAGTAACGCGGAGCTAGTGGGTGCTACGACTTTAACACCCAGTTTTACTGCCGATGTCGTAGGAACTTATATTGTCGAAATGTATGTCGACGCCGGTGGTAATGATAATTCACGTGCCATTGTAACCGTGATTGCTGCCGTCGCTGGTGATCCTCGTCCCACGGGACCAGCGCATCATGCAGGATTGTCATCAAATTGTGGTAATTGCCATAACGGTAATGTAGATGTCGGTAAATCAGCCGATCATATTGGTACCAGTAACATGTGTCAGGCCTGTCATACCACCCTGTCTTTTTCTGAAATTCCCGTCGTGGATCATCTCGAAGTTTTTGGCAATTGCAGCACCTGCCATGATGGTATAACCGCCATTGGTAAATCAGATGCCCATGTGGAGACGAATGCCGAATGTAATGATTGCCATAGTACTACTGCGTTCCTTGAACTGGAAGCGGATGGTAGCTTTGACCATAGCAACATTAACAGAGCATGCTCTACCTGCCACAATGGAATTGTTGCCACGGGGAAAAATGATACACATATTCAAACAGACAGTGAATGTAATCATTGTCATACTGTACAAAGTTTTATACCTGCTACTGGCTTCGATCATGACGGCATCATTAATGATTGTTCAAGGTCTGGTTGCCATGGCGATGGCGCAACGGGCAAATCGGTAGATCATATCGTGACTACCCTGGATTGCGCTGTTTGCCATGATATCCTGGGCTTCTCTCTAAACGGTGAGAAATTCGATCACTCCCTGGTGAGTGCCGATGAACAAGCTTGCGAATCATGTCACAACAACGTTAATGCCATTGGCAAGGATGAGAAGCTGGTCCGGACCGGTGAAGCACACCTTGACACCACTGCCGATTGTGGAAATTGTCATAACACCACCGCTTTCACTCCATCTTATGTTGATCATACATCTGTTGAAGTGACGAGTCGGTCATGCAACGAATGTCATAATGGCATTGATGCACCGGGTATGTCGGTTAACCACATGGACATAGGTGCTCAGGATTGCAATGTTTGCCATGCCCCGGGTACTTTTACCAGTAATACCTTTGACCATGCCGGCGTCGATCTAAATAACTGCGCGTCATGCCACAATCACGAGATCAGTGTTGGTAAGCCGGGCAATCACGTGGAAACCACGGAAGATTGTTCTGTCTGTCATGCGATTGACAATTTTGACAGCTTTGCCGGCGCGATTTTCAATCACGCAGGTATCGTTGATAACTGTGCTTCCTGTCACGATGGAAATATTGCTACTGGCAAGAAAGTGAATCATATCCCAACATCGGATGACTGCAGCACATGCCACATCGATACCAATCCGGGCGGATTCGCCAATTCGATCTTCCTGAGTACGGTTCACCTGGGTATAACCGATAACTGTGCTTCCTGTCATGACGGCACGTTTGCAGTGGGCAAGATAACGAACCATATCCCGACACAGGATGACTGCAGTGCCTGTCATAACTCCACGGCTGTGGGTGATCCTAATAATCCGACGGATGGATTTTTATCAACGACATTTCTTGATAATCCGGGTGGGGTACACGTCGGTCTTACCGGTGGTTGTGGTGGTTGCCACAGGGATCAATTCATGGATCCTGGCTTTTTTAAAGACCCCAACACTCATGTACCGACGGATCAGGATTGTCGCTTCTGTCATAACAATACGGGATTATTCTCAGACACGATTTTTGATCACTCCGGTATCACGGGGAATTGTGAGTCTTGTCATGACGGAAGTTTTACGGCGATTGGAGCCAGAGGTAAGGCTGATGATCCGACGCCCCCTCATCCGGACACTACCGAGGATTGCGGCGCGTGTCATAACACTACCAATTTCGCCGATGCGTTCGTCGATCACACGAGCCCTGAGGTTCTCAATGCCCGCTGTGACTCCTGCCATGGTGTTACAGCAACAGGAAAGGATGCTAACCATCTTCCAACCAACGAAGACTGCCGTGTCTGTCACGTGCCTGGCACCTTTGCAAACGCGGTGTTCGATCATACCGGTATCGTTGACAACTGTACCTCGTGCCACAATGGCACCGATGCGACAGGTAAGCCTAATGGTCACATTCCCACGAATGAGGATTGCTCCGTGTGCCATAACACCACGGCGTTTGCCGGCGCGCAGTTTGATCACCAGGGCATTACCGGTAACTGTGCTTCCTGTCATGATGGTACAACCGCCACGGGCAAAACAGTGAACCACGTACCCACCAACCAGGATTGCAGCCAGTGTCACAGGACCACGGGCTTCATCC
>NZ_CDLKIE010000155.1:0-3400 GCF_975902315.1 Kaarinaea lacus
CCCTAACACACCCATTGTTCAATACGGCGCGGAACCCTGGCTTCCCTATAACCGTGTCAAGCTATCATCATTGCTGGCGGGCGAGATATCCGCGGTTGACATCCAGAATGAATTGCAAACAAATCAGGAGAATTATGTAGTACAACACCATAACTGCGCTATTAAAGGCATCGATCGAATTAACGCTTGCGTGATCGACAGTCAAGGACACCGGCAGCCTTATAGCAAACTAGTTCTTGCCGTCGGATCCAGCGCACATATTCCAAGTATACCTGGTGCAGATAATCCCAATATCTTTGCTTTTCGTGACATGAACGATGTGCAACAACTGCTGGCACGCAGAGTACGAAGCAGACGCACTGTGGTGGTAGGTGGCGGCTTACTGGGCCTGGAAGCGGCGCGGGCTATGCAAAAGAACAATACAGAAGTTGTTGTTGTTGAACACAACCCCAGACTAATGCAAAGGCAACTCGACGAACCAGCCGCAGAAATGTTACGCGAACATTTAATGCAACTGGGCATTAAATTTTATCTGAAAACAGCTATTAAATGTTTTGAGGCTAGCGGTTCTAACCACTGTATCTATTTCAACAACGGTAAGTCTATCGTTTGCGACACCATCATAGTAGCCACAGGAATTAAACCCAATATAAAGCTGGCTCTCAATGCAGGATTACGTGTCGGTCGTGGCATTAAAGTCAGTGACACACTACAGACTTCAGATAAAAACATTTATGCCGTTGGCGAATGCGCTGAGCACAAAGGTAATATTTATGGTTTTGTTGCTCCCGGAATGGAACAGGCATCGGTTGCAGCACATCATATTGCCGGTAAAGAGGTTACCTACCCTGGTTCTATATCAACCACCAGGCTAAAAGTTGTCGATAAAAGTGTATTTAGCATTGGCATTGTAGGCGACGATATAGATTCAACCTATCATACCCAGATTTCGTATCAGGACTCGTCAAAAGGTATTTACCGCACACTCACACTACAACGATTCAAGGTGGTTGGCGCAATTGCGATGGGGCCATGGTCACATATATCACGCCTGCAAGAGGTAGTAACTCATAAGCGCAAACTATATCCCTGGCAAATACGTCGATTCAAAAAATACGGTGATATATGGACTGGAGAAACCTCTACCAGTGTCGCTTCCTGGCCTGCAAGAGCCGTAGTATGCAATTGTACAGGAATCACCCGAGGCGAAATTACCCAGGCAATCACCGAAGGAAACTGCTCTCTCGATGCAATTATGCAATGCACGGGTGCATCTACAGTATGTGGTTCATGCAGACCACTGGTTGGACAGCTCGCCAATAATGAAACTGAAGAAACTGCAGCCCCGAAAGGAATATTAGCAACAACAATATTGACGATTGCAGGATTAATAGCAACGATTTTGCTGCTAGGAATACCTGCTATCGATGCAGCACCCTCCGTGCAGCAATTCTCCATAAACTTTCTCTGGGAAGATACTTTCTGGAAACAAGTGAGTGGCTATAGCGTATTGGCACTAACAGTCATCGGATTATTAATGTCATTCCGAAAGCGCTGGCGGTTATTCAAACTGGGTGATTTTGCCTATTGGCGCGTGCTTCATATCGCACTGGGTGTAACGGTACTGTCTCTATTAGTACTACACACCGGATTACAGCTGGGCTCTAATCTTAATCTGGTATTAATGCTCACCTTTCTTGGTGTTGCACTAACAGGTTCTATTGCAGGCGCTGTTGTGGCCATGGAACCCAGGCTTGACCCACTTACCGCAAAGCGTGCCCGGTCGTATATCAACTATGCACACTTAATTTTATTCTGGCCCCTGCCGGTTTTGCTGGGTTTTCACATTGTGTCTTTTTACTATTTCTAGGGGGCATATTAAATGATAAGTAAAAAAACATTGTGGATCCTCTGGGTGGTAGTAACAGCCAGTCTGAGCAGCTACTACGCTTATGGCCTGGTTGGTAAAGACAAATCCATGTTTATACCTGGTGCAACAACCTCGGGACACTACCAGATCGAACTGGCTTGTGAAGCCTGTCACACCGATCCCTTTGGCGGCAAAGAAGTGTTACAGGAATCCTGTATGGAGTGTCACGGTAAGGAATTAAAACTGGTCGATGATTCGCACCCTAAGAGCAAGTTTACTGATCCCCGCAATGCAGACCGTATCGCCATACTGGATGCGCGTTATTGCGTGACCTGTCACGTTGAACATGTTGAAGACCGAACCCACACCATGGGCGTTACCTTACCCGATGACTTCTGTGCCTATTGCCATCAGGACATCGAGGAAGATCGCCCTTCACACAAGGACATGGCTTTCGATACCTGTGCTGCTGCAGGCTGCCATAACTTCCACGACAATAAAGCACTCTATGAAGATTTTCTTGTAAAACATGGTAAGGGAGAAAAATTAACTGCCACGCCTTTGGTAATTAGCCGGACTTTTGCTGAACACTATCGCCAGCAAAAGAAAAATATCAGCCCGCTAACCATTAAGGACGCCAGGTATCCTGCATCAAAAGAGGTTGACGAACTGATTCTGGCTCAGTGGGAGCAAACCGCCCATGCCAGGATCGCTGTCAACTGTGTAGATTGTCATCAGGTAAAAACCGCAATCAATATAGCAGGCACCTGGCAGGACAAACCATCGATTGAAGCTTGCCAGGAATGTCACGAACTGGAAATGGAAACATACCAGCTGGGCAAGCATGGGATGCGCCTGGCGCAAGATATGACCCCACTCGATGTAAGCACAGCTCGTCAGCCTATGAAAAAGGATATTAAGGATAGCCAGCATGATTGCATGTCCTGTCATGGCTCCCATGATTTTAATACCAGGAAGGCTGCCGTGGATGCTTGCTTAACTTGCCATGAGGACGAGCATTCCAGTGCATATAAAAGCTCACCACACTACAAGCTCTGGCAAGAGGCAACAGCGGGAAAAATTGCTGATGAAGCTGGAGTCAGCTGCGCCACCTGTCATTTACCTCGCCTTAGCATAAAACACAAAGGTGAAGAGCGAACCCTGGTACAGCACAACCAGAACCACAATTTACGACCAAACGAAAAAATGATTCGCGATGCCTGTTTGTCCTGCCATGGACTGGGATTTTCCATTGACGCCCTGGCAGATTCGAAACTAATCGCAAATAACTTTAATGGATTACCCCGACAAAACATTCCCAGCATTGCGATGGCTATGAAACGGGAAAAGGAGAAAGCCGCAGAAAAACGCAACAAATCACGAAAAAAATCCAAATCGGATGAATGACAGGCAATTTATTTTTTAACTAACCTAAAAAAAGGAGAAGTACAATGAGATCAACATTAATAAAATACCCAAAAACAATAGCAACTGTACTACTAACCGGCAGTCTTGCACTGGTAGTATCGG
>NZ_CDLKIE010000156.1:0-3996 GCF_975902315.1 Kaarinaea lacus
GGAGGTGTCAGTGCCAATGAACGTGCCGAAGAACGACGTCTGCAAGTATTCAGCAAAAAGAAACAACAACTGGATGAGATAAAAGTTGATCGCATTGTTACTGCCTGTTCCAACTGCCGGAACATGCTGGAAGATGGTCTGGATCACTACCACATGGACGATATTGAAGTGGTTGGATTAACGGAGACCCTGGTTCAGTACCTGGATGATTCTGCTTAATGCTGAATGGAATGGGTAAAAGCTATGAGTGAACGTGTCGTTGTCGATCCTGTTACCCGCATAGAAGGGCACTTGCGTATTGAAGCCCAGACGGATGGCGACCGTATTACCGAAGCCTGGTCATCAGGCACCATGGTGCGTGGTATAGAAATCATATTAAAGGGCCGTGATCCGCGCGATGCCTGGGCTTTTGCTCAACGTATTTGTGGTGTTTGTACCTTGGTGCACGGCATTGCGTCAGTAAGAGCGGTGGAAGCAGCGCTGAATTACAAAATACCTCCCAACGCACAATTGATGCGCAACTTAATGATTGGCGCGCAGTATGTGCACGATCACGTCATGCACTTTTATCATTTGCATGCGCTGGACTGGGTGGACATTGTATCGGCATTAAAAGCCGATCCAAAAGCAACGTCCGAGCTGGCACAAACGGTGAGTCCATCCTATCCACGATCATCGCCCGGTTACTTTGCCGATGTACAAAAACGGGTGAAGGAGTTTGTTGAGACCGGACAATTGGGAATTTTTGCTAATGGTTATTGGGGGCACCCCGCCTACAAGTTGCCACCGGAAGCCAACCTTATGGCTGTAGCGCACTACCTTGATGCGCTGACGTGGCAACGCGATGTAGTGAAACTACACGCCATATTGGGTGGTAAGAATCCACACCCAAACTTCCTGGTTGGTGGTGCCCCTGCCGCGATCAGCATTCATGCGGGTGGCGGCAATATTGGTGGTGATGCGACAGCCTTGAACCAGACCGGTTTGCAAATCATGCAGGATGTAATTAGCAAAATGCGAACCTTTGTCGATCAGGTATATGTGCCGGATACATTGGCCATTGCCGGTTTTTATAAAGACTGGGGTGCACAAGGCGAAGGCGTAGGAAATTTCATGTCCTATGGTGATTTCCCGGCGGGTGATACAAATGATATTGACAAGTTATTAGTGCCACGAGGCGTCATACTGAATCGGGATTTGTCCATTGTGCATGACGTGGATCTGGATGATCCGGAACAGGTGCAGGAGTATGTTGCACGTTCCTGGTATGACTATAGTGGCGGCAAAGACAAAGGCTTGCATCCTTATGATGGTGAAACCGAGTTCAAATACGATGGTCCGCAACCACCTTATGAACACCTTGATGTCGACAAGACGTATTCCTGGTTAAAGTCACCGCGCTGGAAAGGTCATCCGGTGGAAGTGGGGCCATTGGCTCGTGCATTAATGTTATATGCCAAGGGACATCCGCAAATGAAAGAACTGGTGGATATGACTTTAAAGACTCTGGATGTACCGGTGCAAGCCCTGTTTTCAACCCTGGGGCGTACTGCAGCGCGAACCCTGGAAACCAAGGTGTTCGCCGATACCATGCAAAGCTGGCTGGATCAATTGATTGCCAATATCAAAGCCGGTGATGTAAAAACCTTTAATGAAGCGTTATGGGACCCATCCACGTGGCCCAGAGAAGCCAAAGGTGCGGGATATACCGAAGCGCCGCGCGGTGGATTGTCACACTGGGTAGTGATACGCGATGGCAAGATTGCCAATTATCAGGCAGTCGTTCCCAGCACCTGGAATGCTGGGCCACGGGATGCGATGGGTCAACCTGGTCCCTATGAAGCGGCTTTAGTAGGACATAAGCTTCATGATCCAAAACAACCCATAGAAATACTACGCACTATTCACAGCTTTGATCCTTGCATTGCCTGCGCAGTACACGTGACAAACCCTGATGGAGAAGAGTTGATAAAAGTCAAAGCGCTATAGCCGTAATACTGAAACACTAATAAAATGGGAACAGGCGGTAGAGACGATGGTAACAGGGAAGTTAATCGATATATTTGATCATCAAGTTTGTTTTATGGAATACAACGATACAGCGGTATTTGATTATTCACCTCAGCAAGTGTTTGATGTTATCGGCGATATTGAAAAATACCCGGAGTTCCTGCCAGGTTGGGTAAGTGCCAGGGTGCTTTCAAAAGAAGAAGAGAAGATGACCGTGGAGCAGGAACTGGGCGTGGCGTTTCTCAACTGGCGTTTTACCTCGGAAGCTGTTTTTGAGCCCCCATTTCATATACACATTACTTCACACAAAGGCCCCTTTTTGCACCTTGATATCGACTGGTCTTTTTGTCCAGTAGAAAACACCAGGACACGTGTTTCACTGGTTGTTAAAACGGATGGTGATCCAGGGCCGCAACATCGGTTCTTACACGGAATCATTAGCAATTCCGCGCGCTCACTGCTGGACCGTTTCGAAGAACGGATTCGAAAGGTGTACTCCAGTAATAACCTAATCCATGAATAAAAAGAGAAATAACAATAGCCAATAGTGAATGAAAGGAGAAGTGGTATGTCATCACCACAGAATAATGTCATACAAAGTAATGATCCGGAAATCAAGAAATACCTGTTGGCAACGCGGCCGATGTTCCTCACCGCCTCGGCGCTACCGGTTTTACTGGGAAGCGCCATCGGTTATCACGCCAGTGCGCAGTTTGACGCCATTGCATTTGTGCTGGCCCTGTTTTCCGTTATGCTGGCACATGCCGCAATCAATGTGCTGAATGATGTGTATGACGAACTCAATGGCACCGATCGTTTCAATGAAGAGCGCATATTTCCATTTACCGGCGGTTCACGTTTTATTCAGGACAACATATTAAATCTGAATCAAATGCGACGCTGGGGTCACTTACTGCTGGTGATGAGTGCCGTGCTGGGTATCGCGCTGGTTGTTCACAAGGGACCAATGGTATTGGCGTTTGGCATACTGGGTGTTTTTCTTGGCGTGGCTTATTCGGCGCCACCCTTAAAACTAGCATCAAGAGGAATCGGTGAATCGGCGGTTGGTATTGGCTTTGGGGTGATTCCAGTGGTTGGCGCGGCCTGGTTACAGACTGGCAACTTTAGTTGGGAAGCGATGCTGTTTTCAGTGCCAGTCAGTATCTGGGTGGCTAATATTCTGTTGATCAACGAAGTGCCAGATTGCGCGGCTGATGCTAAAGCGGGCAAAAATACGCTGGTGGTTAAATTTGGTTTGAATTTCACGGCTGCCTTTTATCTGGTAGGAAATGCCATTGCACTGGGAGTTCTGGTATGGGCCGTTGCGTTAGACTATATCTCCCCGTTAGTTTTGGTTCTATGCTTTCTATTATTTATTCCGGCTATTGTTGCGGCCCGCGCTATTGTGAACTGGAAAACAAAACCGGGAATGATGGAGGGGGCTATAAAGATGACGCTGACAATTCATGCGGCAAATATCTTATGGCTATTAGGATGGTATATTGCCGGATAGGCTAAATTTGGGTAATAGAGTTATAAGGTATTAGAACAGGTATAACATTTGCGTTATATCAATAAAGTGTGCACTAAAAACTGGCAGTATTGTGTTCGTTGTTTATTCAAGGAGGCGATGTCATGAAAAAAATCGGGTTAGCAATTATCTTGGGTTTATTATTTGGCCTGGCGCTGCCAAGCCATGCATTACCACCGGGCCAGACAATGGAGTTCACGAAAAGCCCAATGGGTAAAGTCACGTTTGACGGTAATATCCATCCTTCCAAAGGAATTATGTGCGATGCCTGTCATCCCAAGCCATTCGAACAGAAGAAAGGCGCTGCCAAAATCACCATGGCAGACCACGACGGTGGAAACTGGTGTTTTACCTGCCATAAAGAGGGTGGGAAAGCCTGGCCATCAAAAGATAACTGTAACAAGTGTCATAAAAAGTAACAACAATTCATGAGCTATCACTTGATGGAAGTTAAA